>NZ_BAAIHG010000039.1:0-12394 GCF_054655775.1 Candidatus Termitispirillum reticulitermitis
GGGAAAACCTATTGCAAACCTGCTATTGCAGGCAGATGCTACAGTAGCATTATGCCATTCAAAGACGTCTGATTTGAAAGAGCTATGCAAGCAGGCGGATATACTCATTGCCGCAGTGGGCAAACCAAATGTGATTACTCGTGAATACGTAAAATCCGGTGCAGTTGTGATAGACGTAGGTATAAACAGGCTTGCTGATGGCAAGCTGTGTGGCGATGTGGATTTTGAAAGCGTCAACAAGGTAGCATCTGCTATTACTCCTGTTCCTAAAGGGGTGGGACCAATGACTATCGCAATGCTAATGCAAAATACTCTGGAGGCTTATGAAAGGTTTGCAGGAAACAACCCTTAGCAAAATCTGCCATTTTGGGCTACAATCATCCGTAATGTCAGACTTAAAAGTAGGCTATATAGCCATAGCTAGTGCTCTTGCGCCTAAGGCTATTGCGAGCATATTTAACAAGCGCGGCACGCTGTCAGGGCTTGTCGGCTCTGATAGCCCTAAGCTTATGCAACTCGGCTTGTCAATGAACGATGCATTAACTATCGCTAGTATTGATATAAAAAAGGCGCAGGAAGAGTATGATAGATTAAAAGCACTAGGTGGGGAGCTTATAACACTAGAAAGCCCCGAATACCCAGAACTATTAAGGGAAATTGCCACGCCTCCTCCGCTCTTATATGCGCTAGGCAACCTAGATTGTCTGTCAAAACTATGCATAGCCATAGTAGGTGCGAGGATGACCAGCAAGGCTGGCGAGCGTATAGCCACAAAGATTGCTACTGGGCTTGCTGTGGCAGGTGCAACAGTCGTAAGTGGCTTTGCTTATGGGATAGACATCAGCGCACATTTAGCAACAATTAAAGCTAGCGGCAGTGCTGTTGCAGTGCTAGGTAGCGGATTGGCAAATATTTACCCTGCTAAACACAGAAAATACGTAGCCGATACCTGCAAGGACGGTTGCATACTCAGTGAACTTCCACTAGATGCAGACCCACATCCATTTCACTTCCCCAAACGCAATAGAATTATCAGCGGACTCTCACGTGGCGTATTGGTGGTAGAGGCGAGCGAGCGTAGTGGTTCGTTGGTGACGGCAAAACTAGCTGTAGAGCAAAATAGAGACGTATTCGCTGTGCCAACCTTCCCGCTATCGCTCAATAATGCCACAAATCAGCTAATTAAAATGGGTGCAAAACTAACGGAAAACGCACTTGATATATTAAATGAATACGGACACCTAATAGATATTAGTGCAAAACCCACCGAAGAGACTGACAACTACGACAACAGCCCTACTGGGCGCATCTGCAAAGTGCTGGCGATAGAGCCACTCACAATAGACGAACTGGTTGATAAGGTGAATATTGGCTATTCCGAACTAGCGGCATTGCTGATGGAGATGGAGCTAGCGGGAAAAATCAACCGCGAAAGCGATGGAAAATATATAAACGCATAGCTATTTTTATGTGTAATGCCACGCAAGCGATTTTAGGAAATAGCAACTAAAAGTTGAAAGCAAGGGGGCTAGTATGAGCAACTATCTTAGCTATAAGGGTTATACGGGAAGTGTGGATTTTTCAGAGAAAGACGCTGTCTTTCACGGCAGGGTTATGGGCATTCAATCGCTCATATCCTTTGAAGGGGATAGCGTGAACGCTATTAAGGATGACTTCCACAATGCAGTGGACGAATACCTTGAACATTGCGCCCAAAGTGGCAGAGACCCCGAAAAGCCGTTCAAAGGCTCTTTTAATGTGCGGATAGGGAATGAACTTCACAGAAAAGCAGCACTAACGGCATCCACACGTGGCATATCCTTAAATATGATGGTTGAAGAGGCTATAAAACAGGTTGTAAATCAATAACCTTTGCTGATTTACGCTATTCTTGCTCTTTTATCCCTCATTCCCTCTATTAGTGTTTTAATGTCGTAGGCGATTGCGTTCAAGCACTTCTTCGGAAGTGTTTGTGACGTGTCCTTAATGGTTTGCCCCCTACCCCTTTCTTATTCCCCCTTGTCAGTCCCTTAATCGCACAGGCGATTGCGACATCGTCCACTCTTTTATACTATCGCTGTTGCCTTGTTGGACTTAGAGATGTTCTCAAGCATAGTCTCCACAGAGTGTATATCGTTACCGCTCCTAATAAGCGATAAAAGCCGATGAGACATTTCCTGTCTCTCTCTTTCGCGTCCCCGCTCAAAGCCCCTCTCTAAGCCTATTTCAACGCCTTCTTCTAGCCAAACTTGTTGTGCCACGTTGAGGTCAAACTCTTCTGTCAACATGTTCATTACCTCCGTTGAATTATCAACTAAAAAATCCTTCAATATCCCCTTACTTATACATTCCCTTATTGCCCTTTCCATTGCCTCCGCTAATGCACCCTTGTCCCTACTATTTATCCCCTTTGTCTCCCGTTTAACTACCTCTATGAACTCTGCATAGTCGCCTAGTGTCTTACTACTACCCAATATGTCTTTGTTATGCCCACTATTAACATTCAGCACCTTTACTTCCAGCTCCAATAAGGCTTTATCCTCTAGTCCTGCCTTGGCAAACAGAGCAGATAGTTTCTTTATGCTTTCATCGGGTATATCATCATTGCCATTATACAACACTATAAACTCTGGGCGAGGAATTGTCAACATCCTATGTCTATATATTGCTTTGCTATCTATGAGCTTTTCATAAATGCGAGCGATATATATCAATAGTCGTAAAGGCATATTTTCATTTATCGTTGATTGGTGCTCTATCAAGACAACTAACTTGTCCCCTATAACAAATGAAACATCGTTACGGCGATTCATAAACAGAACCCTATCTAGTGTGTTGATTATAACACCGTCTGAGACGTTGTAATGCGCACCTGATATGGCATTATATAGCTCAACGAGCTTGTCCTATTCAGAGAACAATTTTGTAAAGACACTATCCTTATATTCCCTGTTGGGGTTGTTGTCTGACATAATACGGGATACTATAACAAAAATAGTGAGTTGTCAACCTCTTAACATCTTCCGTCCATTTTTGTCATAAGTGTGTGCTATGCTGTCATAACAACATTTTATAAGAGGTGTGTTATGGCTTTAGGAATGAGTGATTTTGCTGGGGATAGAGGCACTGGGGTGTTCGTTAGGCAAACCAACGAGGTTAAGACGGCACTCTACTACGTCAACAACATATTAAGCAAGATTTTGCCTCTGCCGTTGCCGTGCGAGGATGCCCTACTTGATTGGCTGGAAAAGTCCGCATTGAGGCTGATTGGAATGCGACGTTTTAATTACGTATGGCATTGGGATAGCAATTTGGAGCTTGACATTGCAAACGCTAGCTGGCAAAAAATAGCCACTCTACGGAAAAATGCTTCAGCTGATAAGTTGCCTAAAAATATGGACACAATGCGCAAACTCATTGCAAAAATGGGGGAGCATAGAAAACTAAAGCACGATAAGAAAGTGCAAAATATCTTTGATTTGTTTGATATAGCTCCGCAGAATAGAAACCTGCTTGCCTTTAAGATATACGCTGATGCAATGCCACTAGTTGCGAGTCTTTTTGACCACTATGTGGCTAATCGCTATCTTACTGGAATAGAACAGTGGAGATGTCTTGCTAATGCTGTAGGTGTTTCTCTGAGAGACGTAAAACGTAGTTTATCCGCGGAGAGCGAACTTATAACTAAAGGATTACTCACACAGGGAACTTCCGTCACGGACTTTTTTGAGCGAGTGTTGAAGTCCAACTGCAAGACTGCAGGCGCGATAAAGCAGTTTATCTTGGGCAAGTCCGCAAAGGCAAGCCTTACGAGCGACCAGTTTGACTATATGGCTGATGATGTCAACACGATAAGGGCTATCCTCTCTACTTCGCTGAAAGAGCGGACGAAGGGCGTTAATATCCTGCTATATGGTGTCCCTGGCACGGGCAAAACAGAACTGGCAAAAGTGCTAGCTGGCGAAGTAAAGGCTGAACTCTACTCAGTGTCAGAGAATAACCCGAACGGCGAAAAACAGGAGCGACTAGCGGAGCTTGCCCTAGCTCAGACCGTCCTGCGCTCGGATAAAGAAACTATATTGTTATTTGACGAGGCGGAAGACGTATTCCGCCCCGAGAAGGAGCAAGACCCGCAAAAACCCCATAAACAAAACTCCAAGCTCTATTTCAATAGAATGTTGGAGAACAACGAGACACCAGTATTCTGGATAAGTAATAATATAGAGGGTTTGGACAAAGCCTACATACGGCGGTTCACTTATGCGTTGCATGTGAAGAAGCCTGATGAAAAGGCATTAGCGAGCATTTGGAGAACATCTGCCACGAAATATCAGATACACCTTGCTGATGAACGTATAGACGAATTGTCTAAAAGATACGACATCGCCCCCGCTATAATAGACAGCGCACTAAAAACATCTGCACTGGTAAAGAATAGCAGTGTGATAGAGCGGACTATTGACTCCCTGCAACGGGCATCGCTTGGCTACGTCCCTAATAATCAAGTGGGTTGCATATACGTTCGGCAAACTAACGAGGCTAAGGCGGCACTCTACTACATCAACAACCTGCTGAATACTCCTATCCCAGCGGAGCTAGAGCATAAACTATTTGCTTGGCTGGACAAAAGTGCGTTGAAGCTACTGGGCATTCAGAATTTTAGTAATGTATGGGATAGCAGAGGCAAGGCGGAGCTTGATATTGCAAATACTAGCTGGGAATCTATAGCCACTCTTGCAGAGAATAGGAGCGAAGAACATTTGCCTAAAAATATTGAGACGATGCGCAAACTTATTGCAAAAATGGCTGTGCCTAGCCACATAAAGCACGATAAAAAGGTGCAGAATATCTTTGTTCTGTTCGGTGTTGCCCCGCAACACAAAGAATTGCTGGCATTCACGATATACACCATAACACTGCCAATGGTTCAAGATATTTATAACTGCATTGTAGGCGATAGTATGGCAGAGCATAGGTATTACGAATTTATAGCTAATCTTGTGGGTGTTTCTGTGGACAGCGTAAAGCAGAGTCTATCCTCAAAGAGCGAGCTTAAAACAGGCGGATTACTTAATGACATTCACCATATTCAGGTTAGCGACTTTTTTGATAGGGTAATTAAATCCCCCTGCCACAGCATAAGTGAGATAAAGCGGTTTATACTTGGCAAGCCCGCAAAGGCTACATTGTCAGTCAATCACTTTGACTATATAGCTAAAGAGGTGGGCAATGCCAAGTCTATTCTCTCTGCCGCGCTGAAAAAGCGGATGAGGGGCGTTAATATCCTGCTATATGGCGTCCCTGGCACGGGCAAAACCGAGCTGACAAAGGCACTGGCACATGAGCTTGGTGCTGAGCTTTACTCACTGTCAGAGGAGAGCACAGAGGGCAACCAACACGAACGACTGGGCGAGCTTGCTATTGCTCAAAACGTTCTGCGGACAGATAAAAACACCTTACTGTTATTTGATGAGGCGGAGGATGCTTTTTATCAAAACCCTTTTGTTAGTCATAAATACGATGCTAAAGTCTTTTTCAACCGAATGTTGGAGAATAACGAGACGCCAGTCATCTGGATAAGCAACAATATAAAGTGGGTGGATAAAGCCTATATTAGACGATTCACCTATGCGCTGAAAATGAAAAAGCCTGATGAAAGAGCTTTAGCCAGTATTTGGAAGTCGTCTGCTAAGAAACACAGCGTGCATCTTGCTGATGAACGTATAGACGAATTGTCTAAAAGATACGACATCGCCCCCGCTATAATAGACAGCGCACTAAAAGCCTCTGTGCTAATGGATAGCCAAGAAGGGATTGAACAAACGATAAATGCACTACAAAAAGCCTCATTAGGTCATAGCCCTAAAAGCAAGAAAGAGGGCGATGTGCAGTTCACATCAGAGCTGCTAAATTGTAGCACAGACCTAGAACAGCTGGCAAGACAGCTCACCAGTGGCAAGGTTAAACCATTCTCAATGTGCCTATACGGGGCACCTGGCACGGGTAAATCAGCCTACGCACGTTATTTGGCAGAGAAACTCAATATGAGGGTGTTGCATAAACGGGCATCTGACCTATTGGGTATGTATGTAGGGGAAACGGAAAAGAATATTGCTGAGGCGTTTAGTGATGCTTTAGAGGATAACAAACTGCTAATCTTTGATGAGGCGGATAGCTTCCTACATGATAGGCGGGATGCTCAACGTAGTTGGGAGGTGTCAAGGGTCAACGAAATGTTGACGCAGATGGAGTCGCACCCACTGCCCTTTGTATGCACCACTAACCTAATGGACGGGCTTGATAGTGCCTCTCTCCGCAGGTTCACGTTCAAGGTAAAGTATAACTATCTAAAAACAGCACAAGTGGCGGTTGCCTTCAAGCACTTCTTCGGCAGTGATTGTGACGTGTCCTTAAAGGGGCTTGACTACCTAGCACCGGGCGACTTTGCCGTAGTAGCAAACAAGGCTGATATTATGCAGATAACACAACATAGCGAACTAGTGGAAATGCTCCGTGAGGAACAACGGGCTAAAAGCAAGGACATTGTTGACTTCAATAAAACATATATCCTGTAGATGCAAGCGGGGGGGGACTTTATGCTCAACTCCGCACAAAGTTTCCTGCACTCTGTGCAAAGTCCCCTGCACTCTGTGGGGTGACCCGCACCCCCACATCTTTTTATTTTTTGCAAAAAAGTGTTGACATACGGGGGGGGGGTAGTATGGTATAGTCTAATTACTTTTTTAAGGGGGAGTGTTATGGCAAAGGGTAGTAGCATAATCCGTCTGCGCAGTTATTTGAAGAAGAAAAATTTTACGATACCCAACTATCAACGTGGCTACAAGTGGGCAGTAAAGCACAATAATGAGCCATCTGGTGTTGAGAAACTAATGACTGATATGATTTCAGCGCATAAAGAGGATAAAAAGGATTATTTTGTACAGGGAATTACAGTGTATGAGAAAGAGAACGAAACGGAAGTTGTTATAGTTGATGGTCAACAGCGCACGACTACGTTCTATTTCTTGCTGTATGTGTTGGATAAAAATAACAACCTATTCAAGGAAATGGAGCTAAAATATCTAGTTAGAGCTGAAGCTGGAAAATATATAAGCGAGCTAAAATCGGGTAAAGCGTGCGATAGCGATGAATTTCAAGACGTTTATTACTTCAAAAAAGCCATTGAGCAGATAGAACATAAGGTGGCAAATATAGATAAAGAAAAGTTTCTCTCCTATGTTCTTGATAATGTAAAACTGTTATATATCAAAATAGAGGCGGCACAAGCAGTCAAGACGTTCAGTATGATGAACGGCAACAAGGCAAAGATGTTGCCTGTGGAACTGATAAAGGCGGAACTATTGCGGAATCTACCAGAAAGTAGTTTAAGGCGCAGATATGCCCACGAGTGGGATAAATGGCTATACTGGTGGAACAGAGAAGACGTTAAGGATTTTTTCGGAGTTGGCACTCATGAGCCTATGGGCTTATTGATTGATTATTATTATCGGTCGCTACCGGAGTCTAGCGGTGAACGTGAACTAACCTTTGACGGGTTTAAGTCTTTAATTGCAGGAGATAATAAAGCTAATGAAATTTTTAAGGTATTACGTCAATATCAAAAATCCTTTGAGGATATATTTAACGACCCGATTATCTATAACTCTCTTGGAATGGCACTAGTCGCTAATGATAAATATGATAAATATGATATAATATCATACTTTATTGACAAGAAAAAGGATAAAGAGAGCCTTAAATGTTATGCAAAATGGAGATTGGCGGATGCAACACATAGACAAATAACAAAAGCTGAGGAACTCAAAGCTAGTGAAGAAACTAAAGAATATAGGGCAAGTGAGGTGCTTAATGCTCTTGATGATAATTTTGTCTATGGTGTAGATGTATATGACAAGTGGGCGTTTTGGCAGCTTTTAAGGCTTAATGTTGAAGAATACAATAAATTGAACAATAACGAGGGGCAGAAGTTTGATTTTTCTATTTGGGATGATAAGTCATTAGAGCATATTTTGCCGAAAAGCAAGGTGTATTACAAAAAAGATGATGGGAAGTATTATCGTGGCGATGACGATAACAAGCCGATGGAGCCACCACAAGAGAAAGATATGCTAGATAGGGCTGACTTTAATGGCATTGGCAGTGAGCATTGCATCGGCAATTTGCTGTTTCTATATAAAAATGAGAACTCCTCATTTGGAAATGAGGCATTTGAGGACAAAAAAGCCAAATATTTCAACCTTGAAAAAGAATTTAAGAGCAGGAATTTATTGCATACGATTTCTGTTTTTGCAAAATCTAGCTGGGGCGTGAAAGAGATTCAAGAAAATAAAAAGGCTTTCTTGGATAGATTTAGAAAAGATTATGGATATGGAATGGAGGGCTAAATATTATGACAAAAAAATTGAATAGTAGTAAGGAATATTCTTTATCTGAAATTTTCTCAGAGGATATGGTAATAGTTATCCCTGATATGCAACGTGACTACTGCTGGGGTAGCGAAGCTTGGTCGGGCGATGGAACTAATAAAGGGAACTATAGAGAATTAGTTTCAGGTTTTATAGACAATTTAATAGAGCTAAAAGAAGCTAAATCAGAAACCGCTACGTTGGGCTTGATTTACGGATATTACGAGGATAAGAATGATGAGGTATATTTATGCGATGGACAGCAACGTATTACTACCCTCTACTTATTGTTGGGTATGTTATACCGCAATGCTAGTGAACAAAATACCAAACAAAGGATAAAGAATTCGCTCATTTGCGGCGAACCAGAATCGCCACGTCTGAAATCGCCACGTCTGAAGTATGCTATACGGGAAAGCACGTTGAATTTTTTAGAAGATGTTGTGCATGAATTTTTTCTAAAAGAAGGTATAGCTAGCGTTAAAGACATAAAAGGGCAAGACTGGTATTTCAACGAGTATGAGCAAGACCCCTCTGTTCAGAGTATGCTTGGTGCGCTAACTAGCATAGAAAAGAAATTAAATGATAAGCCAAATTTTGCCGATTGTTTTGCTGGTTTTATTCTGGAAAAGATTAACGTCATATTTTATGATATGGGGAGCAAGGAAAATGGCGAGGAAACATTTGTAATTATCAATACCACAGGCGAACCCTTGTCTGGTAGTGAGAACATAAAGCCACTATTGCTGGGCGAATTGAATGAGGAGAATATAAAAACATATAGTGCAGTATGGGAAAAGTGGGAGCATTGGTTTTGGAATAATAGGCTGGCTGGAGAAGAAACGGCTGATAATGGGCTAGAGGATTTCTTTGGTTGGTATTGGCAGATTAAAGAGGGAGTTGATATTGCGGATAAAAAGTCTATGCAATATTTCAAGCGAAAAGACTTGGACAAGGTAGCATTAGTAGATGACATAGACAAATATTTTGAACAGCTAAAAAAGCTGTCAGAATATATAGGGAATGATTCTTATAGGTCATTGCTTAAAAGGATTTGCAATAAGGATATTGAAAAAGTTAGGCAACTTACCAAAGATGAGCAAACAAGGTTGCTTTTGCCTATGTTGCACTATATGGTTTGTTTTCCGAACGACAAAGAGGCACACCGTTTGTTCTTCCGCCGTTTGAGAAAAAATTGGTTTGACGATTTGTTGTCATATAGGCAAGGTAATGCCGTTGACTGGCGCAATATATTGAAAATCATAGATTGTGTAGTAGATAAAAAAGGCAAGGCTGATGATGTTTTAACTTTTAATGACACCAATGCTAAAATTAAATGGCATAAAGAAAAAGATGCTGACAATAATGTCGCTGAAAGGTGGTTCAGCGAATGGGACAAACTTGTCCGTGAGTTGAAGTTGAAAAATAAGGCTGATATAGAAGCTAGAGAAGATGACGAGCTATTTGAGGGCGATTTAACGTTTTTACTTGAAACAGTCTTGTCTAATTCGGCGGATGTTGACTTTAATAAGTTACAAGCGGTGTATGATAGGCATTGCAAGCTTCAAAATGTGATAAAAGATGAGGATGATGCTAAAGCAAACCCTCAGCTGTCTAACCTGTTTAGACTGTTTAGGTTGTTAGTGATAAAGTGTAACAATATTGAAAAAATTAAGCGAGTGAGACTAGATGTTATTGAAGGGGTTTTCTTTTCGGAGCCAACAACGAGAGAATCTTTGGGAAACCTGTTTAAGCTTGAGTATAAAGTTTTATTGAATAAGACAGATAGTGATTTGATAAGTTATATGGATGAGCAAGTTAAATCTAAAGTTAAAGGAGAAGGTCTCTTGGAAGAAAAGCCAAGTGAAAAAATTACGCATGAACAGCTCATCAAGGCTTGGTTAACAATGAAAGTTTTTGATGCCAACAAGAAAAATATATCACTATCATTATTTGTTAAGGATGGTTTTGCGGCATATAGAGACATGAAAAAAAATCGTATTTCAGAGAAATTAGATTTTAGTTTTGCTAACGCTATATGTGGCTATGCAGTAAAACAATATAGTTATATAGACTATGAACGAGATGGGGACTTTGCCAAACCAAAGGGATTAAGCACTCCATTGGCTGGTATTGATTTTAGCCATTGGGATAAAGATATAGATAAAAGGTCTGCTGTAATAACGGCTGAAGAGATTGCTGAGAACAGGCGAGTGATAGACGAAATTATAAAAGAAATAAAAGGGGAGTAATTTGTCAACGTCTTAACATCGTAGGCGACTGTGCGACATCGTCCATAAGGGGGGCGACTCACCCTCACGCTACACAACTACATCGTTCTGAAGTTTCTTGACTTCAGCGGTGGTAAGCTCCGTGCTTATAGCTCCGCCAGATATTCTTCAGCTGTTTGAATTTTTATGTTATGTTCTTTGTAGTCTTTTTTATTTCTAGTTATTATTACGGAAATTTCATTTTCTAGTGCGGCAAAATATTGCAAAGCATCCTCAAAATCGCTAAATTGTGAATTTAGGGCACTATCAACAGCTGTTTCCCCCATTGGTAATATGTTTATAGCGAGCCTTAACTTTTTTAAGAGCTTTTTTGATTCTTCTGCCCAGTATTTCTTTCTAATCACATAAAAAACATTTGCCATTATGACTGCCGTAGTATATAGTTCAAGCTCTCGTGCATAGCCTAGTTCTAGCAGTCTTGTGGCGGGTTCATAGAAAGTTTCTCTTTTGGCTAAAACGTCAATTATAATATCAGAATCAATGAATACCTTTCGACTCATATTTTCCCTGTCAGTATATACCTTGCCCGCTCATCGCTATCAGCAATATTTTTTAAGTCGTCTTCTGACAGAACACCTATCAGGCTCTCCACCAGTGGAGAATACTGCCCTTTAGGTAACCTGTGGTCATTGTCCTTACTGGGTTTAATAGCTAAAATCGCTTCCATATAACACCCCCTTGTTCTTTACACCTAACCTATCATTTTTTACCATTGAATGCAAGCTAAATCAACGTCTTAATATCGTAGGCGATAGTGACATCGTCCACTCTTTTATACTATCGTTGTTGCATTGTTGGACTTAGAGATGTTCTCAAGCATAGTCTCTACAGAGTGTATATCGTTACCGCTTCTAATAAGCGACAAGAGCCGACTCTTCTAGCCAAACCTGTTGTGCTACGTTGAGGTCAAACTCCTCTGTCAACATGTTCATTACCTCCGTTGAATTATCAACTAAAAAATCCTTCAATATACCCTTGCTTATGCATTCCCTTTATTGAACACGTTGAAATTTTCGCCAGACAACCGAGCTATCTCATCATAGCGTTTCCCCAGCTCATAAACGTGCTTCAACAATGCCTCATAATTTACTTCATTATCCATATAAACCCTTCTTAAAATTTATTTTTTATATTATCCACTCTGCCATAACCCCCTCCACCGTCAAGAGGGGAAGGCGAACACTCTAATAGCCTGCTCTCATTTGCCCGCTTTCATCCCTTGTTTGATTTTAATGTAGATTTCTGTTGCCAGTTTTGCGTCCAGCAATGCGCCATGTAACGTGCGCTCGCTGTTGTCAACGCCATAAGCACAGCATAGTGTATCAAGCTTATGATTTGCTAGGTGTCCGTTGAGCTTTTTTGACAAAGCGACAGTGTCAACCGCCCGCTCCCTTGCAATTACAGACAGGTTAAGCCTTTCTAGTTCAGCATTTAGAAATCCCATATCAAATGATGCATTATGGGCAATCAATGTTGAATCGCCAATGAACGCTAGCAATTCGCCCGCAATATCACTAAATTTAGGCTTGTCCCTCAAAAACTCACCTGTTAGCCCATGAACCTCCAATGCACGCTGGTGTATGCTCCGCTTTGGGTTTAGATAGCGTTGAAAGGTATTGCCCGTTAGTGTGCCGTCTAACAGCTCCACACAACCTATCTCCACAATCCTGTCAGAAG
>NZ_BAAIHG010000040.1:0-12001 GCF_054655775.1 Candidatus Termitispirillum reticulitermitis
TGTAGGTGTGTATGTGAACGGCTCTAAGCTAACGGGCACGCCACCTATGATATTTGCAAACGGGGTGGCAAACTTTGTAGCTACTGTAGGCATGCCACGCGATGTGGCGTATACTGTGCTGATACTAGCGATAGCATCATTTGCACTGACCTCGCTTGACACGGCAACGCGTCTAGGCAGATATATGTTTCAGGAGTTCTTTACGCTAGATGAGGCGAAGGGCGAGCCGTCTGCGCTACGCAAGTTGCTTGTGAACAACTATGTATCAACTGCTATAACGGTGGGTTTTGGGTTTCTGCTAGCTACGAATGGCTATCAAAATATCTGGCCGCTATTTGGCTCGGCGAATCAGCTGTTAGCGGCGTTAGCTCTGCTGGGTGTGTCGTTATGGCTTGGCAAGGTAGGCAGAAATAATAAAATGTTATTTATCCCTACGGCGTTTATGTTGTTTGCTACGTTGACTGCACTGGCTATGTCTGTATATGGCAATGTGCAGAGGTTTGCAGCTGGTACGGCGAAGTTTGAGTCCCACGGCTTACAGATTATATTCGGGGTATTGTTATTCGTTCTAGCGGTAGTGCTAGCGGTGAATGGTGCCAAGAAGTTAATGGAGCCTAAAGGAAGCTCTAACTAAAAAGTAATATCACACACTATAAACACGCCCCATTGTATTATTGCAATGGGGCGTTGTTACAACCGCAACGTCACGTTCTGCATCTGCTACCACTTCTTCATACATATAACACCCCCTTATATTGCCTTTTGTGTTTTTTCATTGCTCTTCCAGTCTGGGTGATTTTTTCTAATCCTATCGTCCTGTCCAGCCCAATAGGCAACTCTTTCCTCTGGTGTCATAGCTTGTAGCTTCTTAGAAAGCCTTGCCTTTATCGCCCTGACTTCAGCGAGGATGCGCTTAGTTTCCTGCTTTTCTTCTAAAGATTCCTTCATATTCCATTACCTCCGTTGGCGATGGGGTTCAGTATGCTTGGATAGTCCATAGCTGCATATAAGACGTGGTGAATAGTAACCCGTTTAATAGCCTCCTCAACTCCATAAAACACTAGATAATTATCAACAACGGCTCTGTGATAAGCCCTTGCTCTTTGGCAAACAGGGAACATTAACGGGGTGTTCGGCTAGAGATGTAGCTGCTTGCGGGTTAAAGAATTTGGTTGATATGTATAATACTATACTATCTAAATCTTGCTCAGCAGGTTCAGATATAACCAGCTCATACATTATACTTTTCTCTGAGGTTTCTCAGAAATTCAAAACCTTCAACCACTTCACCCCTAGCTATCTGTGCGTCTCCAACAGCAAGTGCTCTCCTAACGTATTCCCAATACGCCTCTTTCTCTAATCTTTTCAATTCAGCGTCTGGGTCTAGCTCCACGTCCGTAACCGCAACGTCACGTTTTGCATCTGCTACTACTTCTTCATACATATAACACCCCCTTTGTTGTCTATCTCTAACTTATCATTTTTTAATGCTAAATACAAGTTGAAGCTTACCTCCTTACACTTGCTTTTTCTGCTGAATCTTGTTACAATATCTATGTATGGGGGTTGTTATGAGCTTAAACACTAACACTAATGCATTTGTCGTCGGGTTGGGTCAGATGTTTGACTTCAACGGCGATATTACGCGCGCGAACGTTGACAGAGTTATAAATGCCCGCAATAGCCACAGTGAGGCTATATATTCCTATTGGCAAAATGTAGGCGGATACATTAAAAAGGCTATGAATGAGCAACCAGCAAATCAAAGACCAGCATAATCAAAACAATCAAAAATAGTCACATCATTCATTCACGG
The DNA here is from genome assembly GCF_054655775.1 of Candidatus Termitispirillum reticulitermitis. Lineage (NCBI taxonomy): Bacteria > Pseudomonadati > Deferribacterota > Deferribacteres > Deferribacterales > Termitispirillaceae (SeqCode) > Termitispirillum (SeqCode) > Candidatus Termitispirillum reticulitermitis. The sequence continues at coordinate 1,817 of NZ_BAAIHG010000040.1, forward strand.
GAAAAAAGCAAACACAGATAAGAATTAGCACAAAGCCCTCCCCGTCAGGGGAGGGCTTTTATTAGTCAACCTTTAGTCGTTGCTATTAGCTACAGACTAGAATGAAGACCCTAGCGTCAGCCACAATTGCGTAGCGTCAGCATCGTGCTCGTAATCAGAGCCACCAATAGAATCTACATAGTCGCCGTAAGCGTCTGTATATATATCAGCATACTTGGCATAAGCAACGCCAGCTTCTAGGTATGTAGCCTTAGTCAGGCTATACTTAGCTACAATGTCAAACTCAGTTATCTTTGACTTATCGCTTATTACATATTTATAGCTATTGAGAGTAGTGCCTAAACGCTTACTTTGGGTAGTTGATTGTAGACCATAATCCTTATCAACGTTAGATATGAATTGTGCACCTACTACACTAACCTTTAGAGCATCAATAGGTTTAACATCGGCATATAAATACAGAGCGGTCATACCGCCTATGCCATCGCCGTCTATCATACCAGCATCAGCTATAGCAGCCTTGTTCCAGTCGCCACCAAACCAGAATGCCTTGCCAGTTTTCTTGTCGTAGCTACCATAAGCACCAGTAAAACCAGCGGTGAATTTGTCAGTAACATAAGCCACATCAGCATAAACACCAAACAAACCAGCGGTTTCATCCTTAGCCACATAATCTTCAGCAGTATCATCCCAGCCTTTAGAGTCAAAGGTTGTAAATGCCACAGCACCCTTAGCTTGAACACCTGCCGCAGGCAGATACTCTGCAGCTACATACGCACCGATGATAGTTGTAGGGTCGTCTTTATATGTCCGAGTATTTTGGTCATTAAAATAAGTTACAGCAGGGTATATACCCAGAGAACCATTCTTTATAGCCGCACCTAAAACATACAGATTTGCATTAGACTTGTTGTCGCCATTTGCATCATTATACGCAGTTTCGTAAGCCACATAAACTTCGCCTATGCCTAATTTGTAGCCAGCGTCAATGAAACCGAAAGACCCAGCAGTGTCGCCAGGAGCATTGTCATAGAAACCGCCACCGAATGTCCTGTAGTATGCACGCGGATTGCTAAAACCAGTAGTTACCGCAAGGTCATTAGTGAACTTATATTGCACCCAAGCAGTGTCAACAAGCCCTTGAAGAGAGTTGCCTTGACGAGTGTTAGCATTACCAGTGGTATTGGCATTAGAAACGTAAGTAGCCGCACCGTTACCTAGTTGCCCACGTTGCAGACGAATGCGGAACGTGTAAAGTGTCTTGTCGTCAATGTTGACCTTTGCACCGATACGTGCAAATTCATACAAACCGCCCCAATTCACAGCCCTGTCAGCGTCAACGCCTGACCCTTTTTCAGCTGAGAAATTTGCATTCGCACGGCTGATACCTTTCACGGTAATATCACCGTAAGCGGCAACATCAGCAGCCAATGCGCCAGTAGCTGTAAAAGCTGAGTGGCTATACCACATTTCAATTTGCAATGCTTACGTTGTTTGCTCTTGGCTAAAGTTAGAAACTATGAAATTACCCCAACAGCCTTGTCCTCCCCCTAAAAATTCCTCTTGATTTTCCTGTCTTTTTTGTTTAAGTTATCCGCTAAAAGTGGACTAAAGGGTGGACATCACGCATATATGGTACTTATCAGGTGTGCAGTTTGTGGCAGGTATCATTCATTAAGGCACAAGCTGTGCAATAACTGTGGCGCAAAGGACGGCAAGACTAGAGCCTACTACGTCCGCATTGGCACGCGATACATGTATAGTGGTAATTCACTGACCATCTCACGTGCAATAGAAGCTAAATACAAGCTAGATAAGCGGTTAAGCACCATAAAAGAATACAGACAGCCTCGGTCAATATCATTTTCAGCATTTATAGACAAGCATTTCCAGCCACACTACGAGGCGCGCAATAGACGCCCCGATGCAGTCGCCCACATCTTGACATACCTTAAAGGACAGCTAACCGACAAACCCATTCGGGAAATTACCCGTGCTGATATAGACGCTGTCGTTGCCGATATTAGACACAGGCGGCTAGCTGGCACAGGCAGGCTAATGGCACTGCAAACCCAACACCACTATATAAAGACACTGCGCAGGGTGTTTAACTATGCGATAGAGCTTGCGTTTATAGACAAATCACCTATGGTCAGGGTGGCGAACATCAAGTTTGACAATAAGATTACGCGATATTTAACTGATGATGAGCAGGACAGGCTGTTATCAGAATGTAAAAAGAGCCGTTCACCTGTGCTGTATAGGGTAGTAATGCTTGCGCTCTATACGGGTATGAGGGCGGGGGAGCTGCGAGCGTTGAAACGGGAGCATATCAGGGACGGCAATATCTATCTGCCCGGCGGTATCACCAAGAGTGGCAAGGGGCGGGTAATACCCATATCGGAGCATATAAGAGATATTTTGGATGGGGAGTTTGGGTTTGACGCTGATGTTACGAAGTCATTTTTGCGGGTGTGTCAGTTGGCGGGGCTGGGCAGGTTTAGATTTCACGATTTGCGGCATACGTTCGGCTCACGGCTGGCGCAGGCGGGGGTGCCGCTATACACAATAAAAGAGCTTATGGGGCACAGCGATATGGCACTGACGCAACGCTATGCACACCTGTCGTCTAGGAATATGCGGGAGGCAATAGACAGGCTATAGCTCGGCTAAAGATTTCTTAATCTTTCCCTGTTTATACGGGATAGAGCTTGACTAACTTCTATTTTTATTATATTGTTTGTTTATGTCGGATGCTAATGCCAATAGGGAGTATAAGGATAGTGTATTCACCAAGCTGTTTTCAGATAAGGACAGGCTTGTTGAGTTGTATAATGCCATAGTTGGTGCTAATATTGTTACGGCAGACGATATAGAGATAAACACATTAGAGAATATTTTGTTTATGAATAGGCGCAATGATTTATCTTTTGTTATAGGGAAAGACAAGTTAGTTGTGTTAGTGGAACATCAATCAACTATTAACCATAATATGCCGTTGAGGTTTTTGGAGTATATTTCGCGTGTGTATGAGAAGATGATAGACAATGAGATGTTGTATAGGACTACGATGTTGACAGTTCCTCGTCCGGAGTTTATAGTGTTATATAATGGTAATGATAGTATGCCTGATGAGAAGACGATGAAGCTATCAGATATGTTTAGTAAGGCAGCATTAAGGGTAGATAGTGACAGGCAAGGTTTTTTAGAGTTAAGCGTTAGGGTATTGAATGTGAATAATGGGTATAATAAAGCGATATTAGGTAGTAGCAGGACGTTGGGGGAATATGCGGGGTTTGTGGAGACAGCCAAGAGGCATATTAAGGGTGTGGATTATAGGGACAAGGCGGCAGTGGTAGTGGCGATGAGAGCGGCGATAAAGGAATGTGTGGAGAATAATATATTGAGGGAGTTTTTAGTAGAGAACTCTAAGGAGGTAATAAATATGTTGACAACAGAGTTTAATTTGGAGACGGCACAGAAGGTCTGGTATAGAGAGGGGATGGAAATAGGAGAACAAAGGGGCTTGCAGATAGGAGAACAGAGAGGCTTGCAAATAGGAGAACAAAGGGGCTTGCAAGTTGGGCAACAGCGGTTGTCCCAAGAGGTTTTATCGTTTCTTGATAATGGCGATTTAGATACCCTAAGGAAGCGTCTGTTGGCAAACGTCTCATCACATAAAAGCGAAGATGCGATAAACTAAAGCTTAAGAGTGAAAACAATAAAACAATCACCTACATCTTAATCTCTCCCTGTTTATATGGGATAATGAGGTAATAAATATGTTGACAACAGAGTTTAATTTGGAGACAGCACAGAAGGTCTGGTATAGAGAAGGGATGGAAATAGGAGAACAAAGAGGCTTGCAAATAGGAGAGCAAAGGGGCTTGCAAGTTGGGCAACAGCGATTGTCTCAAGAGGTTTTATCGTTTCTTGATAATGGCGATTTAGATACCCTAAGGAAGCGTCTGTTGGCAAACGTCTCATCACATAAAAGCGAAGATGCGATAAACTAAAGCTTAAAGAGTGAAAACAATAATACAATAGGGGAGGAATTGTGGTATAAAAGTAAGTCCACGTATATGATATGACTACTAGTTATCTGCCCCATTAAAACATTTTTTGTTTTTTGTAAATTTAGGCTTGACAGATGGACATAGTAGTGTCAGAATAAGGCTAAACGTATAATTGTATTTATTATACATTGATACATTAGGTACGTTGTAGTGTGAAGTTTTAATCGCAAAATGCGAAAAATAAGGAGGAGACTTCATGAAAAAGTTTTTATTAGCTTTGGCTCTAGTGGCTTTTACAGCTACTGGCGCATTGGCTGCTGACTGGACTTGGTTTGGTCAGTTTAATCTGAAAGGCGTCAGCCACGACGGTTTTAAGTTCTTGGAGGACACTGATAGCAACTATTCTGGTATCTATCAGCTGGCTCGTATCGGCGGACGCGTAACCCTAGATGAAAAGGTTCTAGTTGGCTATCGTCTACGCCTATACAGAGGCGACTTGGATGGTACTACTGCTGGTGCGACTCCAACTGGTGGTACTGCTAGTGAACCTGGTTTCGCAGTTGACCGTTCTTGGATTGAAGTGAAACCTATTGCTGCATTGAAGCTGACTGTCGGTGCTGCTAATGAAGGCTGGGCATATCACCGTGAATTCGGCGGTGGCTGGTGGGGTGGCATTAACAGTGAAGCAGGCGGTGGCGGGTTAGTTCGCGCTGACGTTGACCTAGGCACTGTTAAGCCCTATTTCGCTTGGCAAATAGAAAAGAGCAATGACAAGCATACTTTAAACACTGAAACCGGTGATGCAAATCTATACGTTTTAGGTGCTAATATCAAGAGTGGCGATTTAGGCGTGTACCCTATGCTCGCTACCTATCGTATTAATGCAGCTGATACGACATTAAAGGACAATGTAGAAACTCTTGGCGGTTATGTAGCTGTTGAATACCTACCTAAGGAAGGCGTTCAATTTAAGGGTATCTTTACAGGCACTCAAATTGACACTAAGGAAGCGGGTATTGATTCTTACACCCTATTTGGTGGCTTGGTTGATGTAGCTTATGCAACGTCTTCTTTCAAGGCTGGCGTTACAGTAGCTTACGGCGGCTATGACAAGGACAATAAAGAAGGTTTCTTCTTTGGTGGCGACTGGAACAAAACCATTATAGTTGATAATGGTATAGTTGATGGTATGGGTGTTGCTGGTATGACTGCTATATATCCATATATAACATTCTCACCTGTTGATAAGCTGACACTTGGCTTGACTGGCGCATACTACATGTCTAACGTAGATGGCAAGGCTACTAACGGCGACTACTTGGAACAAGTGAATGTGAACTCTGACCTTGCCAATGGTTTCGTCAGCTATGGTGGCTACAGCCTTAACAGATATGGCTATGCTATAGATGAAGATTCTAGCATAATAGAAGTTGACTTCACTGCTAAGTATGCATTCGCTAAGGGTGTATCAACTACTTTCGGTGCTGCTTATGCTAAGTTCACTGATATTTACCCAACTGACGCTGTTGTTGGTTCGTACGGCAAGCAAAGCCCAGATTCATTACAAATCTATCTGGCACTTGACGCATCGTTCTAGTAGCTAGCGTAATGTAACTGACAATGTCCGTATAACATACGGATAGCAATAAAAGCCCTCCCCTGACGGGGAGGGCTTTGCTGTTGCAACTGGCAGACAGGTGTGCTATGATGAGCGGGGGAACGCTCATGATAAACGTATATTTGTTCATAGCATAGCTGTGGTGAATCCAATAGATTTTTTAAGGGGGATATTGGAGTATGACTGATACAATCTTGAAATGCAAGGGGATGGATGCTCTGACAAAGGAGCTAGGTATGGTTGAGGCGGAACGTTTCATATCGCTGATTTTACGTGAGCCATTTGACTATACAGAATGGCAAAGAGGGCTATACAAGGACGTTCCGCTAGACGACTTCTATGCAGACGTTAAGCGGTTTCGCGAAAGTAAGGCAATGTAAGGGGGTGTTATATGTATGAAGAAGTAGTAGCAGACGCAAAACGTGACGTTGCTGTTATGGACGTGGACGGAAATCCTTATGCTGAGCTACGGGAGCTAGAAAAGCAGGCACATATAGAATACGTTAAGAGAGCTACCGCAGCCATAGAAAATAATGCTGACGCTGATTTGAAAAAACTGGCAGAAGATGCATACTGGGAATATGTTAAGAGAACGCTTGATATTAGTGACCTTGCAATAGCTCGTGGTGACGTATACGATGGGGAAGAGGTCTTTAATGAACTTATAAATAAGTATGGCGTACAAGCTACGTATCACTAAACCTGCGACTATCCGCTGATGTTCCCTGTTTGCCAAAGAGTAAGAACTTACCGTCAAGCCGTTGTTGAAAACTATCTGATATTTTATAAAGTGAACAATATTAACAAGATAGTCAATATTGCCCATGTGTTATATGCAGGTATGGACTATCCAAGCATACTGAACCCCATCGCCAACGGAGGTAATGGAATATGAGCCATTTGACTATACAGAGTGGCAAAGAGAGGGGTTGCGTTAAGCGGTTTCGCGAAAGTAAGGCAATGTAAGGGGGTGTTGTTTTGTTATCGTTTAATCCTTGAGCTGATTATATTCAAATGTGCTACAGCGTCCACCATATACACCACCACCCCTACCCATATAAACCCCAGCGCAACTGGCATGCCAGAGCTTAACGGCTCGTGAAAATGATAATAGCCTATTAAAAACGCCAACGTTGGCGATATATACTGCAATATTCCCACAGTTGTCAGCGGTAGTCGCTTCACCCCATAGATAAACCCCATAAGTGGCAACATAGTGACCGGTCCCATTGAAAAGATTAGTAGCTTATGCAATCCGCTATCGCCCATATACGAATACCCCGATACCCCCGACTGCCACAAAAAGAATAGATATGCGGGGATTACCATCAGAGAGGTCTCCACAAACATCCCGTCCATAATGTTTGCCTTGATTACCTTGTGAATTGTCCCATATAGCCCGAACGCAAGAGACGGTAATATCGCAAAATACGGCACATCGCCATAACCCACTATCATATACGCCACGCCTATAATAGTTAAAACTAATGCTCCTTTCTGAAACAAACGCATATTCTCGCCAAAAAAGAACGCCCCAAGCGCGGTGCTTATAAGCGGATTGATATACTGCCCCATACTAGACTCAACTATATGCCCCGTGCCCATCGCTACTATGCCCATACTCCAGTTGAAGTTGATAAGTAACGCAGATAACAAAAACCAGCCCATAACACGGCGATTTCTTATCAACGCCCACACATTAGACCAACCCCGCTGCACCGTGATGACCAGCACGATAAACACCCACGACCACACTATACGCAACGCCGCTACCATAAGCACAGGCATATAGTATAACATCGCCCAATACAGCGAAAAGCCACCCCACGCTAGCAGCGCGGCAAATACAGACGCATACCCGCTAAAGCGACTTAAACCACCCATAAATTCATACAAACAATGACGTTCACGTTGTTCACTCGCGGCTACTTACTATTCTTTTTGCTTTTGCTGTTACCGAAGCTAATCTTATTCTCATTGCCGTCCATTATGCGCTTAATATTCCCCCTATGCCTATACACTATCACCAGCGCAACAGCCCACGTGAACAGCGTGAACACACCCGAAAACTCGCTTGATAAGGTCACCGCTGCCCCAAGCACAAACGCCGCTATACACGAACCAGCAGAAATCATCTTAGTAACAGCCACTACAAATATAAACACCAACGCCGCTAGTCCTATCTGCACTGGGGCAAGCGCAAAAAACACCCCCAACCCAGTCGCTACCCCCTTGCCACCAGTGAACTTTAGATAGACTGGATACATGTGCCCCAAGAACGTACAAGTCGCACAGACAAGCACCCCATCAAGCGGTAGCTCAAGCCATACACGCACAATATAGATAGGTATGAACCCTTTCAGCGCATCCAACACCAACACCAGCGCAAACGCCCACTGCCCCAACGCCCTGCCAGCATTAGTCGCACCAACATTGCCACTGCCCACACCGCGAACATCTATCCCCTTGACCCACTTCACCAGCAGATACGCAGTGGGGATAGCTCCCGCTAAATAACACACAATCGCAGCTAATATAACCTCAACAACCAGCATACAATAACTCCTGCAAATCTAGCTCTATTTGCCAGTTTTTAGTCGTTCCCAATATTCTTCATACATAATCACCGCTTCGCCTATGTCGTCTTGATACGAAGCAGCCCTTAAATCAACCTCTGTGGGGTTCATCAGCCTATTGCCCCTAACCTCAGGCGACATCAGCTCCAGAGCCGCCTTATTAGGCGTTGAGTATGAAAACTCCTCAGCCACAACCTTAGCTACCTCTGGACGCATTAAGAAATCTATAAATTTATAAGCATTTTCAATGTTTTCTGCACCTTTGGGTATTGATACGCAATCTACCCACAAAATAGCCCCGTCTTTCGGGAACACGGCGCGAATATCGCGGTTTATCTTTATAGCATTGTCAAGCTCCCCCGTCCATATAAGCCCAATCGTCACTTCATTGTTGATAAACGGCTGTTTCTGCGAATCGCTGTTAAATACACGCACACTAGGCAATAGCTTTTGCAGTTTAACAAACGCCCTTTCAAGGTCAGCTCTATTAGTAGAGTTCGGATTAGCACCCAATGTTATAAGTGCCATCTGGAATACTTCCCGCACATCGTTAGGCAACATAACCTTGCCCTTGAACTCTGGCAACCACAAATCATCCCAAGATGTAATCTCACGCTTGATTACCTTAGCATTATAGCCTATTATGGTAGCACCCCACAGATACGGGATTGAGTAGCGGTTGCCTTTGTCATAAGGTTGATTCATAACGCCCTGTAGCATATTTTTCAAGTTAGACAGCTTGGAATGGTCTATCTCATGCAGTAGCCCTTCTTTTGCCATCTTAGATACATAGTATGATGAGGGCACGACTATGTCATAACCCTTGCCTTTTTGTAGTTTCAGCTTTGAGTACATCAGCTCGTTGCTGTCATAGGTGGAATAAATCACCTTGATACCAGTCTCCTGCTCAAACTGCTTAACAATGGTATCGGGCATATACTCCGACCAGTTATAAATGTAAAGCTCTTTGCTATCCTTTTTGCCGCCACCGCAAGACGTAAGAGCAAACACCGACAGAGCAACCAACAACACACAGGCTAGATTTTTTAACACCACATACCTCCAATAGTATTTTAACAAGGTAGTATAACAGAGTTGTGGATATAAAGCAAAAATTAAAAAATACTGTAATGCCACAGTTAAAATGCCCCTATTTAGGTGTTAAAGGTATGCTGTTTTCCGTTGTAGAATATAGAGAATGATTTATCAATGAATTCGCGGACGAGGACTTTGTTAACTCTAGGGGCGTGAACGGACTTGGAGGGTATTTGAAAGAAGTGTCCGTTTTTTTGTATAGTCCAGTCATTACGCAGTTTAGCCGAACTTTCCAGATATCAGTAGTCTTTAAGTTGCGCTTTAGCTGGTAGTTGGCGGTGGGCGTCAGGCACTGTTTCTTTGGGTATAGATAGCTTTCTGTTATGAAGTTCAAGGTAGTCTGGTAATGCTGTATTTGCTGCTTGTAGTGATTTTATCTCATTGAGTGCTAACCAATGGATAAGCCTATCTTTGAGTGTCCTGTTGGAACGCTCAACTCTACCCTTTGATTGTGGTTTGCTAGCTCCGATGACTAAAATGCCTAGCCTTTCACACATCTGTCCGAACATTCCTCTTGATAGTCCGCCTGTCTCTTTATCAAGATAAGCATTCCTAAAGTCTGTATAGATAATTTTAGGTATGCCATACTTCTCACACCAAGTCCATAATGCTATACACGCTGAAGCTATGGTTTCTTCTGTGTCAAAGTGTGCGTTAACTATAGAAGTCGCATCATCTATCATATTTATTATACAAGACTTCTCCCCACCAAACCACCTACCAAAAGAGCCATCTAGTTGCACCATCTCCCCGAATGATTCTTTACGCAAACGAAGACTCCTATAACGAGGTCTGCGCCTAACGGGTTCTCGCGATAACCACCTACGCAAACTCTCCTTATTAACAACTAACCCCTCTTCCTCTAACAACAGCTCACACG
>NZ_BAAIHG010000041.1:0-11946 GCF_054655775.1 Candidatus Termitispirillum reticulitermitis
AACGAAGCAACTGGTAAGCTAGGCGTGGTATTAGGCAAGCTCATAACATATCCTCATACAACCTCTCACACTCAGCTAAAGTTGCTGGTTTCTTATCAAAATATAGACACTGCCCCCCTGATAATACCAGCAATTTATCAGCGAAATTATAAGCCACTGATATATCGTGCGTAATAAGCAGTAACGTCCTACCTTGCCCCCGCAATTCGTCCGACATGCCGCTCAATATCCCCATCGCAGCCTTATCAAGCCCAGTATGTGGCTCGTCCATCATTATAATGGCGGGTTCATTAAGCATTGTCCTAGCAATGCTGACGCGCTGTAGCATACCGCGTGAATAATTGCGCACAAGTTCATCTTTATACTTAGACATTTCCACCCGTTCAAGCAGTGTTAATGCGCGTTCATTAGGGTTATCCACGCCATAGAGCGAGGCGTAAAACTTTAAGTTTTCCAACGCAGTAAGTCCAGCATATAGATGATGTGAATGTGATAGAACACCCACATGGGAGCGATAATCATCTCTCATATCGGCATAAGTTAGCGTGCCCGCACTAGGTTTAATCTGCCCTGATAGGAGTTTAAGCAGTGTTGACTTGCCCGCACCATTTGCGCCCAGCACAGCAACAGCATCCCCTTTGTTTAGAGAAACAGATAGCGGACGCAGTGCCCACCTTTCGCCATATCTACGACAAATCTTATCAGTTGATAGCAGGACACTACTCATTTAATCACACGTTTTTTGTCTTGTGTAGCATAGCGACAATCCCGCCGATGCACATCATAATGCAACCTACCCATATCCACATAACAAGCGGTTGAAATATTACCACCAACCGCGCCAATCCACGCTCTGTATCATAGCCGTCAAGCATCACGTATACATCGCCACGAATGGTGGAATAATATGCCACTTCACTGGTAGTTTGGGCATCTTTATTCTTATTAGATGGAATATACGTTCTATGTTCAGGCTCCAGAGTAGCTATTTTCTTCCCTTTGTTGGTGAGCGTCAATGGCAATGTTTGCGATAGATAGTTCGCCTGTTGTTCCACACGCACTTGCCCAACACTTATGGTATATCTATCAAACTCAAAGCTATCATCAAGCCGCACAACTACATCTTCACTATACTTATACAATGCTGAATACGTAACACCCAATGCCATTACTGCAAGACCTACGTGTATGATAATTGCACCCAACACACGATTATTCTTAAACGGTTTGACTATCACTGCCAGTCTAACAAATGATGCCAGCACAGATACTGACGTTAGCGTTAAAAGTGCACCTGCCATACTAGTCCAACCCAGTGCAAACGCCACAACAACAACGACAGACGAAACTATCAGCACTGGTATATATGCCTTGCCGAGCTTGCCTGTGTTCGTCTCACCATAGCTCATTACAGGCGCAAGCCCAGCAAGCAAAAATAGCACTACAAAAAAAGGTATTGATATAAAGTTGTAGCTAGCTGATTCAACGGTGATTTTCACCGACAGCAAGAGATTGCTTATAACTGGTAGCATAGTATAGGCTAGTATCGCTACCGTAAGGGCTATAAAACAAAGCAACGCCACAAAGAACATCCCCTCACGTGAGAGGAAGTTAAAATCTGCCGTATCGTCTAACTGTCGCCTATTTATAAATAACAACGCCACAAAAACTAGCGTCGTGATAACTATAAACGCCAAAAAAAAGTTGCTTAACGAAGACTGCCCAAATGCGTGAACCGAGTCAGACATTATTCCACTACGTGTTAGATACGTGCCGAAAATCGTCAGCTCAAACGTAATAAGTGCCAACGCATATCCCCAAGACTTTAGATGTCCCTTATGCTCGTATAACACCGCTGCATGCAGTAGTGCCGTGCCTGTGAGCCACGGGAACAGCGATGCATTCTCCACAGCATCCCACGCCCAATATCCACCCCAACCCAGCTCTACATAAGCCCACCAAGCACCAAGCACTATCCCTGCTGTTAAGAAAACCCACGCAAACAGCGACCACGGGCGTATCATCTTTATCCAAAATGTTGAAACATCGCCTACCATAAGCGAAGCAAAAGCATGCGCAAATGGAAGCATAAACGCCACAAAGCCCACATATAATAACGGCGGATGTATTATCATACCAAAATTTTGGAGCAACGGATTCAAGCCATTGCCATCCCTAGCTGTAAAGGGTAGCGTCTCAAATGGGTCTGTGACAAATCTGCACAAGAACAAAAAGAAAATAGTCGTGAAAATACCCGATATAAAAACATAACTATTATACGATTTATCGCTATCTCTCAACCTGTATAGTTCAAATGCAGTAAATATTACCGCAAGCCACGCCCACAATAGCAACGACCCTGCCTGACCAGCCCACAACGCAGTCGCTTTATAGACTAGTGGAAGTGCCTTATCGGTATAACTTGCAACATATACGTTATTAAAATTACCCGATACTAGATAGAATAAAAGCACCAGCACAGCACCTGTAATCAAAATCGCCTGCGCAATCAACGCATAAGAACCTACCTTGTAATAACTATCGTTGCGTTCACGCACAGCAAGGATAAAAGCAACGATTGCAACAATACCCACAACTAATCCAAGAACTAAAAAAACAACTCCCATATAATCCACCTATAATTTGTTATCGTCAGGTTGTGCCTCGTATTTTGACGGACACTTTGCCAGCAACTTGCGGGCAACAAACTCACCCCTATCAGCATCATATACCCCCTCTACTACTACCTGTGCGCCGACCTCAAAAGCATCTGGAATAGTTCCCCTGTATGCTACAGCCATAGAGTAGCCCCCGTCTTTCATAGTAAAGTTGGCAGTCCTTCCAAACCTATCAACCCTAAACTCGTTATCTGCAACAGTGCCTGCAACACGCAGTCCCTTACTTTGAGCAGGTTTAGCCGATTGTTCATTTGTAGCTACCACTTCAGATATATCTTTATAATAAAGACCGCCCACACTAAGCCCCATCATTATGAAATAAGCAAGAGCAACAGCAGCTATAGCAAAAGCAATAGCATATTTTTTGTAATTCCTCATATATAAATAACCTCAAGTTCCTATAAATATAACATCTTTGAGCAATATATCAAGCCATAGAATATATGATTGTTATTATTCTGATAAAATATTATTATAGTCGTATGACAAAAAAAGAAGCTAACAAAACTAATATTGGCGATGCAGAGCGTGTAGCTGCATTTATGTTGACATTTATCGTGTATGGCGCATTTGCATTGTTTGTGCTCGGCATTATAATGCAGGTGCTCGGGGTGAACGCCGCTAGCACTGATGAGTCATTCTCTATCAGACATTTTTATAGGTATCTGTCAGCTGCACCTAACAGCTACGTGTTTTACGGAGTTGCCACGTCCTTAATTCTAGCCACCCCGCTACTCGTGCCATTAGTATCTGCAGTAGTGTTTATACGAAACAAAGAATTCAAGATGGCTACTGTACCGATATTGCTATTGACAGTGTTTTTAGTAGGCATAGCATCAAGACTATAATATGGAGCTGGTAGAGATTACCGACACAGCCTACAATGGCTACGGGGTTGGCAGAACGAGCGCAGGCAAAGCCGTATTTATCCCATATAGTGTCACGGGGGACGTAGTTGAGGCTGAAATTACAGCTGACAAACCGTCCCACTGCACAGCAAAGATAACAAGACTTGTAAAATCATCTGACTGGCGCACCGAACCAGAATGTGAATATTATGAAAACTGTGGCGGATGTAACTTTGCCCATATACAATACGACAAACAACTTGAAATTAAGAAAAGAATCACACTAAACGCACTTAGGAAACATCCGCAAATGAACCATATAACTGAAAACTTTTCTATGGTATCAGACAAGCCTTTTAATTATCGTATTCGGGCAACGTTCCGCGTGCTAGATGGACAGCTAGGTTTTCTGCGCCCCGCAAGCCACGATTTTGTGCCTGTCAGACGCTGTTTATGTGTGAGTGAGACGCTCTTTGATAAATGCAAGACGTGGGCTACCAACAATAAAAAGAATGTAATGTTTGAAATAGCGGCGTTAGAGAATACTAATGGAGATGTGATAGCTGCTGTCCACAACTATCCCGCTGGGAGAACATCCAGCCTCGCTCCATTAAGTGGCATTAAATACAATAAAGACATACTTGGCTCATTCAGCATCATTTATCAGACAGCTGGCGGAGACGTACCTGTAGCTTGCGGAGGGTTCTTCCAAGCAAATAGATATTTGATAGATAAACTGCAAGCCTATGCCACTACTGATATAATTGGCAATGTGCTAGAACTCTATGCTGGCAGCGGCTTTTTCACGGCGGCAATGTTGAAAAATGGAGCGAATATCAGTGCCATAGAGCTTGATAAAACAGCCGCCTCGCTAGGCAGGCAACTGGGCTACCCTATCAAACACGGGGACGCAGCGTCTATCAGCGAGACCAACTATGATACTATACTCGTTGACCCTTCGCGTGAGGGACTGAGCACACAAACCATAAAAAAACTGCTGCAGATAAAAGCTGAAAAGTTTGTATATATATCGTGCAATCCTATGACACTAGCAAGAGATTTAGAAAAGTTCTCAATGAACTACAACATAGATGAAATTACCCTGTTTGATAACTACCCACACACGTACCACATAGAAAACGTAGCAAAACTCACAGCTGCATAATCAGCCACCCTGTATCCATATTGGTAATAGCACAACTTCTATTTAATTTCTATATACATTATAACCTGTTCCCTGCCTTCTAGCTCTGCTGTGACAGGATATATGCGGTGCTCTCTATCCTGCGAGTATGATGTCCGCATAGCACGCCGCAAAATACTGATAGGATAATTCCTGTCGTCCCCGTTATTCGTGCGCAAATCACGCCTATACCAACCCTTAAAATTCATACTCTTGCTGGTATCTGCACCTTTATAGAGCAATCTGTTGAACACAAGCGTGCTACCAGCCTTACATTCTAATAGATTCATCGCGGGCACAAGTTGAACTTCTCCATTCAAGACAAGCTCAATCTGATAATCTTTAATAGCCCCATCACTAGTAGCAGATAAGTCACCCGATACAACAGCACCATCACCACCATTACCACCATCACCTCCAGCACCACCATCACCTCCAGCGGCAATTGATGCATTATTCCTTGCTCCGTTTGTGGCGACAGTTGTTATATATGCCATGTTACTAGACGCATCAACCCTCACGCCATAAGGCAATCTGTGCTCATCGCTCGCCATTAAAGCATTTAGAGCAGATAGGACAGCATCCGCATTCGCCTCGTCATAGATAAGCTCTGCGGCAAAAAATACATCATCCTTGAATAGATACCTTATTGAATTCACTGGGACACCGTCCAACGCTAGGTTCTCTTTAACCTTTTCATACACAATGACACCATTTCTATAGGTGGCAACATGAGTCAGCCCCGACAACTTGCTAATGTTAGTTCCCCACTTGATACCGCGAAAATCGTCTCGTGTTTTATCTTGCGCCACTACCGCATAGCTAAATATACCAACATAGAGAGCTAATATCGTTGCCAATATCCTATACATTATGCAACCCTCCCACCTAGAAAGCAAACCCAGCATTTATCTCCAATATTATAGGCATAATGCCAAGTTCTGGCTCTTTGTAGTTGGCTGGCGTTGTGGCATCTATCACGCTAAGCGTTCCGTCTGGCAGAGGAGTTTTTATCTCCAACGGAAGACCGCTCACCTTCAAACCAAACGTAAAATGGTTCACATAAAAACGCAACCCAAACTCAGCCTGTGGCAACATAAAACTTATATTGCTAGATTGAGAAACTATATCTGAACTGTCAACCCCAAACTGGTCAATGGTTGCAGTCATAAACGAAAGTCCCAAACCAGCATACACATCCATAAAATCAGCAACAGGGTATCTCAACAAAACTACGGTAGATAGAGACGTCATTTCAAAATTCATTATATATGGAGAGGTTTCACCCTTTTTATAACCAAAACCTGCAGTCTGCTGTCCTAACGAAATGCCCACGTAGTCATTAAAATAAATTTGTCCTGTTATGCTTGAAACAGCCTCACTCGTAAGCTCTTTATCGCTTTTAGCTTCAGTAGTTGCATCTTTAGCATAAACCTTAATAGGCATAAGATACGTGCCCACACCAGCCGTTATGTTCCATTTCTTATTTGATATACGCGGAATTTTGGGGAACATATCTTCCTCAACATCAGCATCTTGCGCATTTGCCACAGGAACAACAACAAGTGCACACGCAAGTATAAATAAAACGCCAAATATAAACTTTTTCATTTATCAATATCCTCCAAAAACTATTTTTTATCAGACACTATACGTTGAACAATCGTTCCAACATTCAACTGTTTCAACACTTTGCCACTTGCAGAGCCAACTTCAAGCCAAGTGCCAGTATCGTTTATGTATTTAGATGCTTTAAGCGTAAAGGGCATAGGCGTCAAATGACAATAGGATTTGCCAGTCACATACTCTGTTTCAACACTTACACTATATGGTCTGAACAACATCCCCTCTCTAATACCACTATCTCGCGTGGCATTGATTAAGGCAGCTTTTTTGCCACCGCGTAATTGAACAACATACGCACGAACAGGGACAGCCGACAATAATTCGTCTGTAATCAAATTGCGAAAATATCTATTAAGTGCAGAGCTGACTAATCCAATCATCTTTTCATCAGTCAAGACCTCACGGTCAGTATATGCCGCATTAAAATAAGTATGAGAAGTCTTCTTATAGACCTGTTCAGATGTTTTAACCTTTGTCACCTTTAAGGTTACGTCTATAGTAACCCTGTAAGTACATTTCCCGCTCTCATCACAGGAATTAGCAGCTAGCAATGCCCTGAAATTATCAATGCTACCGTTCACCAGATAGTCAGCACCTAGTGCCGCCGCAAGTGCCTCATCATCTCTATCAGTAATCTTGCCCTTGCGCACAACACTTTCAGTGTCTATAACATTATAGCCACCGAGGGCAACGAACGCTCTTCTGATGTTGTTTCCTAGCTCAGAACTTATCTTTGAATCGGAATATGCAGTTTTGTTTGCAAAGTTAAGGACAGCAACGTTGATAACCTTACCGTTGGCATTAGACAAATACTCTGAACACTCGGCAGGCACACTATATTGATTATCCTTACCTTTCACATTATCGAGCTTGAGAATACTAGGCTCAAAATCCTTGCTACAAGTAGTAAGGGATAACAAAATTATACATATAAGCAGAACCTTATGCATGCCATAACCTCCAATAAGAATATCTTTTGTCTCATCGGCTAAATATAAAAAATTCTTTAGAGGTTATTACAACACCCCCTCCCTTACGGAAGGGGGCAATATAATCCATGCCGACAAGGGGGTTTGGCGACATAGATAGCCTATAAAACAACTAATCCAATTGTTTGCGCAGATACGTTGGCAGATTACCAGCCTCATCAGTGTTATAGTCATCAAATGATTGAATATCTTTATTCAACTTCGTAATTTTTTGCATATTGTTGACTATTATGTTGTTGTCTTTCTTTTTTCCTTTCTTATAGTCTATCAGGGATATTACCTCTGACGAGCGGTGGGTATTCATCTTCTTGATACCCGTAACAATTAAGCTCACGGTTATTGAACCGTCTGTGCGAGCGTCAAATACCAAACTTTGAGAGACAATAGTATTCTCGCCAACGTTCTCTTGCAATAACCCCATAATATCCGTGAACTCAATGAAGCGAAAATCATCTTCCGCTGCAGTTACCGCAAGTAGTGCACCATGCGCACTGCTTATATCGCAGTCGGCAAGTAGCGGGCTTTTCAACGCTTTCTCAAATGCTTCTTTTGCACGATTATCTCCAGTTGCAGTCCCCATACCCATAAGAGCGGGTCCTTGCGAAAGCATAATAGTCTTTATATCATTAAAATCAGAATTTATATGTCCTATGTTGTGCACTGTTTCGCTTATACACTTAACAGCCTGCACCAGAACATTATCTATGATTTCAAACGCCTGTTTGACGGTTGCGTTTTTATCTATCACGTCCACTATCCTATCAGCATCAAGCACAATATAAGAGTCAACGTGTTCTATCAGCTCCTTTAGTCCCAACTCTGCTTTTGCTAATATCGGCTTGCCCATATATTTCATCGGCATAACAATCACCGCCACAACAAGCGCATCAAGGTCTTTAGCAATCGCTGCTATAACAGGAGACGCCCCAGTGCCAGTCCCCTTACCCATACCTGCCGTGATAAAAATCATATCAGCCCCTGACATAGTTTCTGATATTAACTCCGATGTTGCAAGGGCAGTCTTCTTTCCCACCTCTGGGTCCATTCCCGCTCCACGCCCGTGCGTGATGTCTTTGCCAAGCAATATCTTATCAATATTTGCTGTATTCTTTTCAAGGTCTTGTGCATCAGTATTAGCGGCGATGAAACCAACATGCTGAACTCCCGCTGCTATCATATTGATGATAGCATTGCCACCACAGCCACCCACACCCACTACCCGAATGTCCGCCCCTTTAGGCGACTTGTTAAACCGAATATCAGTATTGTAGTCCATATATACCCCCGTATACCCTACACCATCACGTCTAAAAAAATTCTCCAACCAACTCTCTTAGGTTGTTGAATATACTACTTATCATATTATCATTGTTGCCACCAGCCTTTGCTATCACGTTAGCAGAGCTTCCCTTCTTTGCATGCATTAGGGCAAGCCCCACAGCAGTTGCATACGCAGGGTCGCTAACCATATCAGACAAGCCTCCAACATTGTATGGTCTGCCTACACGCACAGGCACACCAAGTATGCTAGTGGCAAGCTCTACTATCCCCTCCATATTCGCTACGCCACCAGTAATAACTAACCCGGCATTCTTAACAACATCCACTAACCCACTTTTTTGCAACTCACCTAATATTAAAGTAAAAACTTCCTCCGCACGTGAATACAATATCTGCGTCAATACCTGTTTGGCTAACTTTCTCGGCGGTCTGCCACCGACAGATGCCACATCAATCACAGCATCCGCTCCAACCATATCCATCCACACGCAACCATGCTCTACCTTTACGCGCTCAGCCTCTAGCTCAGACGTGGTCAGTCCAATTTGCAAATCTCTAGTAAAGTTAGCCCCCCCTGACTGCAACGTGGCTGTGTGATATACAGCCCCACGATTAAATACTGCCAACTCCGTAGTGCCACCGCCTACATCTATAAGTCCTATACCTATCTCTTTCTCATCCTCCAACAGCACCGCTTCAGATGCGGCTAGTTGCTCTAAATATAATTTTTCAATGCTGATACCCGCACCAGTGCAAGAGCGCATCATACTAGCCACATTGGAAACCGCCCCCGCTACAATATGCATATCAACTTCCAACCGCACACCATTCATACCAACAGGGTCTTTTATCTCCCCCTGCCCGTCTAATATGAACTGCTGGGGTAGCGAATGCAACACTTCAAAGCCCACAGGGATATTCACCGTTTCAGCAGACTCTTTAACGCGCACAACGTCGCCTCTAGTAACTTCCCCGCTTTTTACGGATATTAGCCCGTGCGAATTGAAACTCTTTATATGACTGCCCGCTATACCAGCGCAAGCAACCTTTATGCTGACACCACTCATTCGCTCAGCTTCAAGAACAGCTGATTGTATATCCTTAATGGTAGCATTTATATTAACGACTGCACCCTTGCGCAAACCCGTGCTGTCAGCCGTCCCTACGCCTATCGTATCAACACCGCCACTACTGTTTTTACGAACAACCACTACACGAACAACAGTCGTTCCAACATCCAATCCAACATATACGTTATCGGCACTTTTAGTTTTTGCTTTAGACATTGTTAGCTACCCCCTTCACATAAATCCTACCCTTAACCGTCACGTCCACACGCTCAATGGAGCGATAACGTTGATTTATATCATTTACAAACATCTGATAGTTATAGTTAAATACTTCTGCATTATACGGAGCAACAAAGGTTATCCCTCCATCAGTCAGTGTCCAAAAACCGCTTCTTAGCGATATTACCCCGCGCTGTGCCAACTCGCTAAATTCATACACCTTTAAGAACTCCTTAAACTCCGCATCTAATGGCATTTGTGCAACATCTATACGAACACCGCCACATGGTATCGCTATCTTCGCCCCGCTAGATACTAACGTGGCACATGCATTGCCATTGCGATAGCGCAAAAGCTCATACGCCTCCCCTACACGCACTACTATAGTGGCAGGTAGCACTCTGCGGACAGATAGCCGCTCCACCCAAGGCTCATTAGACAGTATATTGTCCACCTTTATATCAGAAAATATGTTCTGCCCCACCAACGGCTGAAATAAGAGCTTTAACTGCTCCATATCAGTCTTTTTAACTCCACGCACCTCAACGACCTGCACATTATACCTTGCACTAGCATAAAGTTTATGTTTTATAACCATAAAACCCGCACATAAAACGCCGATAAATATGGCGGTGCAGAACGTCTTAAAAAGTATTTTTAATATTGTCATTTTAGCCTACCCCTCAATTTATCTTAGCTTTGCGCGCCCAAGCGCATCTTTCAGCATAATCTCTAATAACTGGGCAAAACTTAACCCCACCTCAGCAGCCGCTTTAGGCACTAAACTGGTAGCGGTCATGCCCGGTATAGTATTTACCTCCAGCACATACGCCTTCTTGCCCGTATAGATTACGTCAACACGTGCCACACCCTCGCAGCCCACAGCATCGTAAGCGTCAAGGGCTAAATCGTTTAACTCTCCAAGTTTCTTATCTGCTATACCTAGTTTGAATAGATATTCAGTCGCACCCTTAGTATATTTAGATTTATAGTCGTAAAACCCGCTGACAGGCTTTATCCAAATAGCAGGTAAAACCGAGCCACACACAACAGCAAAGGTAAGCTCCTTGCCCTCTATAAACTCTTCAACTAGCACGTTCTCGCTATACTTCTTCGCTAGTTTGACAGCTTTCATGTAGTCTTTAATATCTTTAACGATTGTAAGCCCGATTGTAGAGCCACCACGCGCAGGTTTCACCACCACAGGTAGCAAATCTTTAAGCTCATCAAGATGCTGCTCGTCCTCATCGCTAGCCATACGCCAGTCAGGTGTAGATATGCCGCAAGCATCAAAATGAATCTTCGTAATCTGCTTGTCAAAAGCCAGCGCACTTGCCACAAGCCCAGAGCCTGTATACGGGATATTTAGGCTATCTAAAAAGCCCTGAATAGTGCCGTCCTCTCCGCCACCCCCGTGTAATGCCAACAAACATACATCGGGTTTGTCTTTAACCACCTTTAAGATTCCATCACCTTTAGTGTCTATCAGCGTCAGCTTCTTATAGCCGTCATCTTCTAGTGCTTTGTAGCATGCCGCACCGCTATTAAGCGATACTTCGCGCTCCTCACTGTCCCCACCGTATAGTATGAATATTTTTTTAACTTTTAATGTGCTCATCTGCCCCCCTCTCGCTCGGCTTTGCAGAAATCAGCAATTTTATGCGAAAAATTAGTTATGTTACCCGCACCAAGCGTTATTATTACTAAATTGTCCAACCCATGTTTCTTTAGAATACCGAATGCGTCATCTAGGGCAGACAAATGTTGCACGTCCTTAAACCCACGTTTTTTTATCTCACTAATCAGTGCTAAAGAGTCAATCCCCTCAATAGGCTGTTCCGATGCAGCATAAATATCGCTTACCAGCAGGCAGTCTGCATCAAAGAATGATTTGGCAAACTCCAACATCAGGTTTTCAGTTCGCGTATAGCGGATGCGTTGGAGAAGTTTGAGGGGGTGCAGCGCCGTCTATCTGTCCGCTATAAAAGCGATGATTTGATAGTGTTAGACGACTATGGACACCATCCGACTGAAATAAGGGCTACCTTAAAG
>NZ_BAAIHG010000042.1:0-11628 GCF_054655775.1 Candidatus Termitispirillum reticulitermitis
CAATGACACTCGCAAGTGTAGGCAAGGTCAACACCACTTCTCTCGGCATAGATGATATATATGTGTTAGACGCAAAGAGTGCAGCTAAGGCACTAAGCAAGATAGATATGGCAATACAAAGCGTGCTAGATAAACGCACTCTCATAGGAGGACAACTCAATAGACTGGCAGCAACTATAAGAACACTTAACACTACACAGCAAAACACAATATCCGCTGAATCTCAGATAAGAGACCTAGACTTCGCAGAGGCATCCGCTGACCTAGCAAAAAAACAACTACTAATGACCACCCAAACAAACCTGCTCTCGCAAACTAACGCCCTGCCACAAACAATAATGCAGTTGATAAAATTCTGATTGACTTTTTATACAAACTTGTTATATTCTTAGAGCTATGGCAAAGAGGGGAAAGATTACCATTGTAGAGAAATTATGCAAAGGGTGCGCTATCTGTGTGCGTTTCTGCCCCAAACAGGTGCTTGAAATGAAAAAATTCAAAGTTCACATAAAAAGCGCAGACGCCTGTATAGCCTGTGCCATGTGTGAGTTGCGCTGTCCTGACTTCGCCATATCAGTAGAGGCAGAGCAATGATTAGTGGCAAGCACTTCATGCAGGGCAACGATGCAATCTCCTACGGGGCGTTATACGCTGGTTGCCGTTTCTTTGGAGGCTATCCCATCACGCCTTCTACTGAAATAGCTGAGAGATTATCTATAGAGCTACCAAAACACGGTGGAAGATTCATACAGATGGAAGATGAAATTGCCGCTATGGCATCTATCATCGGTGCATCCATCGCTGGCGTTAAATCGCTGACTGCTACCAGCGGTCCCGGTTTCTCACTCAAGCAAGAAAACATTGGCTTTGCTTGTATGGCAGAAGTTCCTTGTGTTGTAGTCAATGTACAACGAGCTGGTCCCTCAACTGGCTTACCTACTGGGGTTAGCCAGTCTGATATTATGCAAGCACGCTGGGGCACACACGGCGAACATCCCTGTATAGCCATTACCCCCGCTACCGTTCAAGAGCAGTTCAGCGAAACCGTTAGAGCATTTAACCTATCAGAGAAGTATAGAACACCTGTTATTATCCTATCAGATGAAATTATCGGACACATGCGTGAGGCAATCTTTATCCCGGAGGCGGGCGTGTTGCCCGTGATAGACAGATGCAAGCCCGTATGCCCGCCATCAGACTATAAGCCGTTCAGCGCAGTTGACGGCGACGTGCCTGTGTTAGCAAACTTTGGCGAGGGCTACAGATACCACATAACTGGGCTTAGCCACGACGTGACTGGATTTCCCACTAACAGCGGAGAGGTAGCGCAACGTGAATTGCTGCGTATGATGCGGAAAATTGACGCCAACTATGACGATATAGTCCAAGTTGAAGAATACTTGTGTGATGATGCTGATATTATAATTTTTGCTACAGGTGCTGTGGCGCGTTCTGCTAAAGATACTGTCAATGTGGCGCGTAGCGAGGGTATCAAGGTGGGCTTGTTAAAACCGCTCACTATTTGGCCATTTCCTGATAAGCATATCCAAAAATACATCGGTCGTGCTAAGACTATGATTGTTGCTGAGATGAATCTGGGGCAGCTCACGGGCGAAGTGCGCAGGGCGACTGACGGCGGTATCAAAATTCGCTCGGTATGTCGTATAGATGCCAGCCCTATCACCCCTACGGAAATCTTGAAGGAAGTGCACTGTGTTTGATTATTCATCTTACCTGCGCAAGGGGAAGTTGCCACATATATGGTGTCCGGGTTGCGGACACGGCATTATAATGAAAGGGCTTATCAGAGCAATAGACGCTATGGGTTGGAGCAAGGACGAGACCGCTATCGCCAGTGGAATAGGCTGTGCCAGTAGGTTGCCCGGCTATGTTGACTTTAACACAGTTCACACCACACATGGGCGTTCAATAGCATTTGCCACTGGTATAAAGCTGGCTAATCCGAAACTAAACGTTGTTGTGCTAGGCGGAGATGGCGATATGACAGCAATAGGTGGCAATCACCTGATACACGCTTGTAGACGCAACATTGATATGACGTTAATTATTATGAACAATAATATATATGGTATGACTGGCGGGCAGTATTCCCCTACCACCCCTAATGGCATGGGTGCAACAACCGCCCCTTATGGTATGATAGAGAACAATTTTGATGTGGCAGAGCTAGTGGCTGGCGCAGGGGCTACCTTTGTAGCTAGGGGCACCACTTACCACGCTATGCAGATGACTGATATTATAAAGCAAGCGTTCAAACATAAAGGGTTTTCAGTGGTAGAGGTGATAGCGGGTTGCCCGACCAACTTCGGCAGGAAGAACAAACGTGCCGAGGGCTATAGTATGCTGGAATGGCAACGCGACACGGCGGTGCCACTGGAACGCTGGCAGACTATGGGGGCTGATGAGCGCGCAGACAAATATCCGATAGGCATATTACATAAGCAAGAACGCGAAGACTATCTGACTACCTACGATAGGATGGCAGGGTTCAAAGCTATATAAACGTCCTCGCGCCCACGTAAGTTTTAACGAAAAACTTGTCTGATAGATTTGCTGTGCGAACTTTTTTGCCTCTACCGGGGGCGTGTATGAACTTGCCGTTGCCTACATAGACACCCACATGACTTACGCGTCTACCACCATTAGTAGCGAAAAACACTAAATCACCCGGTTGCAAACTCCGTTTAGATATATTCTTACCCGCATTATACTGCATAGCCGAATTACGCGGGATAGAAAGCCCATTTAGGTTATAGATAGCCTGTGTCAGCCCAGAGCAATCTATGCCCGATTTAGAGCTACCACCCCAGCGGTATGGCACACCTAGATAGTTCTTAGATGTAGAAACCAGCTCACGCCTTACATAGCCCAGATTAGCCGATTTTTCTGATTTGCTACCAGAGGAGCTACCCCCCTTAGCCTTTGCAATTGCATAGTCAGATGGCGACAGGATAAAATATTCTATTATGACACGGTCTCGTTGCAATGACGTAGCTGCTCTTTTGGCATCGTCTATGGTGTTGAAGTTGCCGAAACGCACCTTGTATAGCCCATCGCTCGCCTTGAAATAGAAAGGATTTAGCCCGCTGTGGTCTAGCTTGTCAACTAGGTTCGCAGCATTGTCAACGCTCTGAAATGCACCCACTTGTATGGTATAACGCAGATATTCCGATTTAGACGAATCATAGACTATGTTTCCGCTATAATTGGATTTAGATTTAGTGCTAGTGCTAGTGCTAACACCAGTATTGTTTTTTACGGTTGTGGTCTTTTTAGTGTGGACAACTGTTGCTTTAGTGCTATTACCGGTGCTCTGTGAACGGCTATATACTATATCAGCCGCCCATGCGCCACAACAGAGCACCACAAGCAACGTCAGACTAGCGCATATCCTAAACATCGTTGCTATTAAAGACTAATTATAATCCTACAGAAAGCCCAAGCCCAACGGTATAGCCTTCAACCTTGTCGCCGCTGTGTTTGTTTTGGAAATACGTTGCGTCAAGCCCTAGACGGCACACTACTAGGAAATTGACACCAACACCGGCAGCATAAGTTACGCCGTGATAGAAATCTGTTTCGCTAGCACCACCTATCTTAACTTTAACGCTATGTCCGCCGTAGCCAACACCAACGTAAGGGTTCAGTGGAACAAGTGCAGGTGCTAATAAAAGCATTCCACTACCGCCAACCCCGTTAACCTCAGTTTTGAGTTTTGGCCCACCAAGAGGGTCTTTAAGTTTGCCGTCTGCTGAAAAGCCGTCAGCCGATAGGCGGAACTTTAACAACAATGGGATAACTGGCAGGTCAAGGTGGACGCCGTAGCCAGTGCCTAAGTCTAAATCGCCTAGGTCAAAACCATCGCTACCGCCCAACTTGCCAGCGGGCTTATAAACGCCCACATTGGCACCAGCCTCAATAGCATAAGCGGGCACAGCCGCTAAAACCAAGCCCAAACCGATTAACGGAATAATAAAGAACCTTCTGAAAACACCTTTGATGCTCATAAACATAAACTCCTTCTATGTATTTATGTTTATAAACTAGCACACTTTTATCATAATGTCAAGAGGGGTTTGTAAGTTGGCGAGTAATCAGTTCTTGCATATCCTCTGGCAACGGTGCCGTATAGCTGACAGGCTTACCAGCGAACGGGTCCACGAATTCAATTTTGTATGAATGCAATGCCTGCCTGTGGAATAGCCTTGCTGCGCTAGCCCCGCCATAAAGACTATCGCCCAACAACGGGTGTCCGATATGTTTGAAATGAATGCGTATCTGGTGCGTGCGCCCCGTATAGAGACGGATATCTGCCATAAATGAATTTACAAATAGTTTAGACACCTTAACGCCCGTTTTAGCAGTGCGTCCGCCAGTATCTATACACATACGTTGTCTGTGGATTTTATCCCGTGCAATAGGTTCATTTATAAGCATCTCTTGAAAGCGTGGCTTGCCCATAGCAATAGCCACATAATACTTATTTATAAGCCTGTCATGAAATAGCTTTGATAAAATCTCGCGCGAGTCTCTGTCCTTGGCAACCAGCATTAGCCCTGATGTGTCCTTATCAAGCCTATGAACTATCCCGGGTCTAAAGCCACCCTTTTTATCTCCCATATCATCAGTTATATTAAACGCATATAACAACCCATTGACTAAAGAATCATTCAAGTGACCGGGTGCAGGCTGCACCACTACGCCAGCAGGTTTATTGATAACAGCATAACGGGGGCTGTCATAGATGATGTCAAATGGTATTTCACGCGGGGTTAGGTCAATATCAGGCTCTGGCGGGAACGTCAGCTCAAACGTATCGCCATTTGCTACGACATCAGATTTGCGTGGCGGAACCCCCCGCAACAGCACATAGCCACCTTTTATAAGCTGGGAGATGTAACTGCGCGACTTGCCCGTCTTAACAGCTAAGAAGCTATCTACTCTATCAAGCTGAGTTGATTTTGATGCGACTTCAGCTGTCACATGCATGATTGCCTACCCACTTACTAACCCTGTCTCCTTCCTCGTGTTTTGATGTATAGAGTGCTTTATCCGCATTAAATATGTAGCTGGCAAACCCATCAGCATCGGTTGGCGCGCCTGTCATTACACCGATAGATGCCGTTACATGTAGGCTAGTGGGTTCATCATACTGTATAGTTCTAATTTTTTTTATTAGCCTATCGGCTACGACAGATACGTCCTCGCCCATACCTGTTATTAAGATTATGAACTCGTCCCCTCCATAGCGGCAGGCTAGGTCGCGCATCCGCACGGAACTTTTAATAGCACTACCAATTTTAGAGAGCACTGCATCACCTGCGAGATGCCCAAATTTATCGTTGACAGCCTTAAAGTTGTCTATATCAATAAATAACACCGATATATACTTGCCCGTCCCTTTGTGTTCCTCAAACAGTCGCTGCGCTAGCACCCAAAAGCTAGACCTGTCCATAAGCCCTGTTAGTCCGTCTATATTTGGCACTTCTGTAGATGTTAATTTATAAGTGCCCGCATGCAAATTATCGTCCCAATCCTTTACCACAGGTTCAAGACCTTTAGATATGAGCGCGCTGGAAAATTCCGCCACGCTACGCCTATCCCCTATCTGGAACTGGGCAGCACTTACACCCTTTGCCGTGTAGCCACCAGGCTCTGTAGACGAGCCCGCACTCATCTGCGTGGCACCTAGCTCCATTATATTATCTCTAAAATCAGCAGTTTCACGTGTTGACACCATAAAACCAACATCTGGCAGAATAATGCGCAATGCAGTCATAAACTGAACAAACATCTTATCGCTCACGCTGACCAGCGGCTCAAACTTCCCAATTGCAGTGCATATACGAGGCATTGATAGGCTCACTTGGGTGCGCCAGTAGTTTTTCATCAGATAGTCTGCATGGAGTGCCGCAAAATATACATCCGCCCTAGCGTCTGATAGCCCCAGCAACGCCCCCACCCCTAGTGCATTCATCCCTGCCAACGCCCCCCTGTCAGGGGCATCTAGTCGCCATACAATATCTCTCTTTTTCCCGAACGGATGCAGTTTATCGTATTGGGTGCGGTCGTATGTTTCTTGGTAGACTGTCAAGCCATCAACACCAGCACTTACTAGGCTACAATAGCCATCAACGCTTAGCGGATAGACCTCTATAGCTATATAATCGCTATATTTACGGGCAATTTTCACAGCCTCTGCAATGTAGTTCTCATTTACCTTTTCTGGTGCTTCGCCTGTCAGTAGCAATGTATGGGAGATGCCCATGCTAGACAACGCTTTTAATTCATTCTCAATCTCCGCTAGGCTTAATGTTCGCCGCACCACGTCACGATTTTTTGCTGAGAAACCACAGTATAGGCAACCATTGCTGCATTCGTTGGATATATAGAGCGGAGCGTATAGCTGGATAGCGTTGCCGAACCGTCTGCGTGTGATAGCGTAGGAGCGTCTAGCCATCTCCTCAATATAGCTTTCTGCCGCAGGGGACAATAGGGCAGGCAGGTCTGCTATGGTCGGGTGCTGGCTTGCGAGAGCGCGCTCAACGTCACCACTGCCTGCAGCTACTATGCGCGCCGAAATCTCGTCAAAATCGTAGTTTTGCCATATTTCTGAAAACATTCTGCCTCAGTTATAGTATAACAATCAACATCCTACGCTCTATACATACCCTTATAGCCCGCTCTATCGCACCAGATAAAGCTACCTTGTCCCCGCTATCTAACTCTAAAAAATTATGCCCATAATTAGTTCGCTATCACATTCACAGGCAGTCGTCCCATCCACAATAGTCCCGCACGCGGACCGCTAACCGCCTGCATATTAGGCAACAGTTTCGCAATAGTAGAGTGCTCGTTGAGCTGTATCATCAGTCCGCCAGACGTTTCCACAAACCTATATAGCTGCGATAGCGTTCGTTTCTCGTCAGCTCGCACTGACACCATTACTCGCTTGTTAATGCCTCGCAACGTCCTATCCTTTGCCTTAGCGGGGGTGCTATTCCCCTTACGTGCAAAATAGTTGTTTATATTTGTCATAATACCGCGGTTCACAAAACGAACGTTAGCCGCAGAGATATCCTTTTGCATTATATTCCTAGTAAATGAGAGCCAGTCCCTCTCTGGCGTATTTTGGAACGTGACATTGCCACTGAGCTGCCCTAGTTTTGGCAGGTCTATGCTGGCAATGTTAACCTTGACAGATTTATTTGCTCGCGTGTAAGCCACATCTAGCTTGGCTGAGCCTGTAGCTGCTGCATAGCCGAGAGCTGCAAGCGGGACGGAATAAGCACCGAGTAATTGTTGCTGCATAGGTATATTAAAATTGCTAATCGTAATAGTTGCCGTGTCAGGAAAATTGCTAGCTAGCTTTGCACCGGAGAGTGTCAGCTTTGCAATAGTAATCGGAACTCTATTGACTATAATACGTAGATTGTAGAACGATATGCTACCGGCTAGCACATTGACAAACACTCTATCGTATAGCACAGTGCTAGTCATCTTATTAGTCGCTAGAAAACTGCGCACCTTACCTGCAAATATATAGTTTAGCGCAATGTATGCGCCAACTACAAGTGTTGCCACTATTACAAATATCACTATAAGAGCTTTTTTCGTCTTAGCCTTTTCCATAATGCCAGCTACCTCTTACTCTCCAATCTTCTGAAACTGCCCCATATATAGTGCGTAGTATGCCCCCTGCTTAGCAAGCAGTTCATCGTGCCTGCCCTCCTCTGCCACTACGCCCTCGTTTATAACTACAATCTTATCGGCATTTTGCACCGTGCTGAGCCTATGTGCCACTACTATAACGGTGCGATTCTTCATTAGCTCATCAAGTGCAGTTTGGACGACCTTCTCCGCTCTGTTGTCTAGTGAGCTTGTCGCCTCGTCTAGTATTACAATAGGGGCATTCTTTATAAACGCCCTAGCAATCGCCACACGTTGCTTCTGCCCGCCTGATAAGAGCTGCCCGTTTTCACCCACCTGCGTATCTAGCCCCAGCGGGAGTGTCTCTATAAAGTCAGTCAAGTATGCGCTCTCTATTGCTGTAGCTAGTTCTTCATCGGTGGCATTCAGCCGTCCCATCATTATATTGTCCCTGATAGTGCCGTCAAATATAAAGTTGTCTTGGAATACAACAGCAATATTTTCCCGCAGAGTTTGCAGTTTATAGTCCTTTATATTGACGTCATCCACGCATATCTCCCCGCTGGTCACGTCATATAGCCGTGTAATCAGGCTGCAAACCGTGCTCTTGCCACCGCCACTAGCCCCCACAATAGCGACCATCTTGCCTATCGGCACGTCAATATTGATGCCGTGCAGCACCTCAATATCTGCATTATAGCCAAAATGCACACCACGCAACTGGATACCCTTTTCAATGCGGGCTAGTGTTTTTGTGCCGTCACTACCCTTAATCAGCGGCGTAGTGTCTATTATCTCAAACACACGTTCCATAGCTGATAGGGCTACCTGCAAGCCTGTGAAGTTATTGCCGATGTTCTTCAGCGGATTATATAACATCAGCAGTGCTACCATAAACGCCACAAAATTACCGCTAGTGAGCGTGCCGTTCATAATAAAATGCCCGCCAAAGCCCACAACAAGTGCAACGCCAATAGCCGTAAGGACATGTGTTATAGGCGACAATACGCCTGCACTTTTCGTCACAAACATAGCGAGGTTGAAAGAATCGTCAAGCAATTTCTTGAAACGTGTCAGCATATGCCCCTCTAAGGTATATGACTGGACAATCTTATTGCCTACGGATATTTCATTGTAAGCGTTCATATTCTTTGCCGCTAGCTCAACTGATAGTTTCTGGATACTTTTAATACGCTTGCGACTTATGTTTATCGGATAGAATATAAATAGTAGCACAAATACTGCCACTATTGCCAACTGCCATGCATTATAGAGTAAAACTGCCAAAAAACCGATAGAGGCAAAGAAACGTGTCATTACAAGGCGCGTGTTTGATATTAGTCCGCCTGTTGCAGTAGCTACATCATTAGAATAACGTGCAACTACCATACCAGAGCTGTAAGTATCGTATAGAGCGGAGTCTGATGCAATCAATTTTTCAAATAAGCGCAGTTTTAGGGCGTTGTTAATTTTATTGTAAGCCCAAGAGTTCAGATATGTGGAACCATAGTTAAACCCGCCTTGAATAATGGTGAACGCTACTATAAGCCCCGGATACCACAGAAAATATTCGGGGTTTTTAGAGACAATCGCATTATCCATAAATGGTTTCAGAAACGCTGCTATGACAGCATCTAGCGCACCCGCAGGCACCGTCAGCGCAAGCCCCAAAATTACCCGCTTCATATACGGCTTCATAAATGGGTAAAGCTGCTTTAACGCAACCCACATCTGTTGACTATTCATAATTTTCGTGAACTTATTCATTAAAAACCTTCTCAAGTTTTACTGGCACCTGCCCGCTATGCACTCCATCTCCACACAATCTACCCAAGGCAAGCAACTGCTCCGCCTCATTCATTAGCAGACAGTAACCGCCAACATTTTCATCAGACATTGACAAGTATTCTTCCAGTTTCGGAGACACGCCATTTTTTATCCTTACCGCCGCACCGCTATTCACGACATATTTCGGCAACAAGACGACATCTTGCACAGGTTTAACCGCTTCATTCACCCTGCCCGCCGCCACTAGCTCCGCAATTTGCGCCAGTTTCAGCGAATTTTCCACCTTAAAATCGCCATTTCTTGTGCGTATAAGCCCGCTCATAGCTGCATAAGCACCGCTCAAAATACCTAGTTCACGGATAACGCTACGCACATAAGTGCCCTTGCCACACTCAATAACGAACTCGCCGTTCGGCTCGTCATAGCTGGTAAGCTCTAGCCTGTCAATCCTCATTATGGCTTTGCCAGCGTCCTTTATCGTGCCCTCTCGTGCTAATTTATACGCCCGCTCCCCATTTATCTTCTTTGCCGAATATGAGGGGACTATAAACTCCCGCTCTCCAACGAACGATTTCAATATATGTTCTACTTCGCTACGCTCTGGCTGCTTGTCGGATGTAGCCAACACCCGCCCCGTAGTGTCGTAAGTGTCAAAATCAGCACCCAGCCTAAACTCTGCTCGGTATTGCTTGCTATCAGCACCCAGTATATCAGCAAAACGTGTTGCATAGCCTACGCACACTACAAGCACCCCTTCAGCCATCGGGTCTAACGTGCCTGTGTGCCCAACGCTCTTTTCCTTTAATATGCCACGCAGACGTGCTACCACATCAAATGATGTCTCGCCCGACTCCTTATATACGTTAACTATCCCGTTCATTATTTAGTCTAGCAAATAGCTCATCCATCCGCTCAGCCTGTTCTTGTGTTTTATCGCGTTGCATAATGAGCTGCGGCATTTTTCTAATCCTAATGCGCCCCTTCAGCTGGTTTTTGATAAACCCAATGCTCTGCTCCAGCCCCGCGCTAATCGTTGGGAGCTTGCTTTGAACATAACTGGTGAAAAAGACAGTTGCTATGCCTAAATCGTTTGTCAAACGCACGTCTGTGATAACGACATCGTGCACACGTGGGTCGTGAACCCCGCCAGCAATGATAGCGGCAATCTCACGCTTCAACATTTCAGCAACACGTTTGACACGGACACTATCAGACATCGCTATTGCTAGCCCCTTTACCACTATCTTTACCAGCTTCTCGGGCAGTGGCTTCGCCTGCCGCAATTACATCATCTAGTGTGCGCTTCTCTTCAGTCAGTTCATACACTTCTAGCGCATCGCCCTCTTTCACGTCCTGATATTTATCTATAGATATACCGCATTCATAGCCCGATGTCACCTCGCGCACGTCCTCTTTGAACCGCTTTAGCGAACTCAATTTGCCGTCATATATAACTACGCTGTCGCGCACCACCCGCACAAGCGAATTACGCGTAATCTTACCGTCATCCACATAACAGCCCGCAACCTTGCCAATCTTTGGCACGCTAAATACTTGACGGACAGAGATATGCCCAAGAATAGTCTCTTTCGTATCAGGGGTTAGCATCCCCTCTAGGGCAAGTTTTACATCATCTATCACCTTGTATATAATAGAATATAGCTCAATAGATACGCCCTCACGCTCAGCCATAAGCCTGCTCTTGGCATCTGGACGCACGTTGAAGCCTATAATAATCGCAGCACTTGCCTTAGCAAGCACTATATCGCTTTCGGTAATACCGCCAGTCGCATCGTGCATAACATTGACCTTGACTTCAGCATTAGACAGCTTTTGCAAAGAGCCTTTGAGTGCTTCCAGCGAGCCTTGAACATCTGCTTTTACTATAATATTAAGCTGCTTTACCTCGCCCTGTTTCACCTTTTCATAGAAATCAGTTAGGGTCATAGCACTGCCATTAGTGCGTTTAGACTCGCGTTCATGACGCAGACGCAAGTTGGCAATAGCTTTTGCTGCCTTTTCATCATCTAAAACAATAATCTTATCGCCCGATTCCGGCACAGATGAGAAACCCATAACCTCTACGGGCATTGAGATACCTGCCTCTTTCACCACAATGCCACGATAGTTGTGCATTGAACGCACCCTGCCGTATTGACTGCCTACCAC
>NZ_BAAIHG010000043.1:0-10736 GCF_054655775.1 Candidatus Termitispirillum reticulitermitis
TGATGTTCATACGGAGCATCTAAGCATAGCTGTTTATGACAATAGAACGCTTATAGGAGCAAATGCAGGGCAGACAATGACACTCGCAAGTGTAGGCAAGGTCAACACCACTTCTCTCGGCATAGATAATATATATGTGTTAGACGCAAAGAGTGCAGCTAAGGCACTAAACAAGATAGATATGGCAATAGAAAGCGTGCTATATAAACGCACACTCACAGGAGAACAAATCAATAGACTTGGTTTCACTATGAATATGCTAAGCACTACCAAACAAAACCTCGTAGCAGCAAACTCTCGGATAAAAGACCTAAACTTTGCAGAGGCTTCCGCTGACCTAGCAAAAAAACAACTACTAATGACCACCCAAATAAACCTGCTCTCGCAAGCTAACGCACTGCCACAAACAATAATGCAGCTGATTGGAAAGTAAGGTTCGGACTAGACTCCACAAACGGGGACGATGGGACTTGAACCCACGACCTCTGACGTGACAGGCCAGCGTTCTAACCAGCTGAACTACGCCCCCAATAAGGAAATGGACGCTGCAGGGATTGAACCTGCGACCCACGGCTTGTAAGGCCGTTGCTCTCCCAGCTGAGCTAAGCGTCCTAAACTTAAGAAATAACTCTCTCAATCTCAAATACCAAGTATATACCATAAATAGATATACTTATGCAACTGCCAAACCACACGTTCAAAACGTACGTCCCGTAGGAGATTTGAACTCCTGTCGTCGGCGTGAAGGGCCGATGTCCTAGGCCAAACTAGACGAACGGGACATGGTGAGCCGTGTGGGACTTGAACCCACGACCTACGGCTTAAAAGGCAGTTGCTCTACCGGCTGAGCTAACGGCTCATATATCAGCAAGTGGACTGAAAACTCGCCTTTCAAACGTTGGACTTGAACTTATATCAAACAAAAGTTAATCTGTCAATACTTTTTAATGCATCTATTTGAATAAAATTTGAAAGTATGCTAAAATGTCAACATAACACGGAGGCGATTCATCAATATGGCAAGGATTATAGGTCTCATACTCAGCATTATTATTGTGCTCTCCCTGCTAACAATAATAATTCTGCCTTACATATTACACCTAAACTCCTATAAACCGCAAATAGAACAGGCGGCTACAGCAGCTATAGGCAAGGAAGTCCGTATAGAAGGCGACTTGCAGTTGCGAATATTCCCTAGAATACGCCTAGTGGCAGATAAAATAACAATACAAGACATCGGTAGCACAGGCAGACTGTCTGTCGCCGTGAAACTATTCCCTCTGCGCCATAAAGAATGTCAGATAGTGGAGATATTTATTGATTCTCTCAATGCTACTTACTCGGTGGACA
Organism: Candidatus Termitispirillum reticulitermitis; assembly: GCF_054655775.1. Lineage (NCBI taxonomy): Bacteria > Pseudomonadati > Deferribacterota > Deferribacteres > Deferribacterales > Termitispirillaceae (SeqCode) > Termitispirillum (SeqCode) > Candidatus Termitispirillum reticulitermitis. The sequence continues at coordinate 1,351 of NZ_BAAIHG010000043.1, forward strand.
CCGTAGGTAAAAGCAATATAGCCGATATAATAAACAAAACCACCAGTCAACAAACTGCACAAGCCACTCTAGTGGACAGTGGTTATAAAATAACCTTAAAAAATCTTGAGAAAGTCCGCGTTCGCCGTAGTAGCCTAACATATAGCAACGCAAACAGTGGTAGCAAACTCACGGCAAAACTCAATAAAATAGAGGTTCGCCACCGCGACACTAACCATAGAACTTTTACGGCAGATATTCTCCTGTTGAATAGTGCAGACGTGGCAATATTAAGAGCAAACCTCTACGGCAGAGCAAATGACAACGCTGAACATGTAAATATAAACGTATTTGATAGCGATATATTTATGCCAAATGTAGGTATTGACAATAGGATTGAACTAGTAGCAGATGCCGCATATACATTTGCAGACAAGCGTTTCAATCTTGAAAGATTTACCCTAAATGGTTTCGGAGTGTCCCTGTTGATGAGTGCTACAGGGGACAACATTACCACTAACCACTCTATCAAAGGTAGACTTGACGTAGAACGGTTTTCACCACTCATCACGCTCAACAAACTAGGTATTAACTACCTGCCTGCAGACTCAAAAACATTTGCCAGCGCAACTATGGATGGGACGTTTGAACTAACCAACGGAATACTGCGTGCGCCTATCAACCTAAATATTGATAATACCAGTGCTACACTCAATATATCGGCTAATTTTAACAGCAAAAAAACCTTGTTGAACACCCTGCTGACATTTAAGCAGCTAAACCTTGACAAATATATCCCTAGTCAGAAATATACAAACAACAACACACCTTTGCTACTTAAAAAGCCTAACCTTGACCTGCAATGGTTACCCGATATGGTAGCAGAGCTACAGATAGATGAAGTTAAACTCTTAAAGGAAACTTTTCGCGGTTTTACAGCTGTAGCGCAGATGAGCAACGGCAACGGCTCGTTAAGCATCAACGTAGATGACATAATGAAAGCCAGTCTTGTAGCCAATGTTGCGTTTGGTCCATCGCCCAAAAAGGCAACAACACTATCAACTAACTTAACAATGAATGGTATTGACATACACAGACTGGTTAAAGTGTTGAACGGGGACAACACAACCGTGTCGCACCTCCCCCAAATAGGCTATATACAGTTGACTGCAATTCTCAATGACGACGAAATCTCGTTAAAAAACATTAACTTAAAGACTGATAATACCAGCATATCGGCAGGTTTTGACTTAACGTTCCAAGATGAAGCTACTAAACCGCACCTAACGTTCCACCTGATTACAAATAGTATAAACTTAAAACACTTTATTTCGCCTGAGTTGCTGGTAGATAATATGACTCAACGCACGCAACCCGCCAGTGGCAACAACACAACAAGTCCGATAAAAGATAGGCTCACCCCTACCAACTATAAACGATTACCGTTTGCTAAGTTTATGACGTTGCTAGATGCTGACGGATACATCTCATCAAAGAGTGTGCGTTTAGACAGCATAATATTTAGAGATATATCGGCGGACATTTCACTAAAAGATGGCACCGCTAAAATATCGCCACTATCGGCTACGCTATGTGGCGGTAGCGTAGAGATAGATGCAACAATGTATGCTACCCCACCCACTGGCACTATGCCAATCACAGCTAACGTGTTGCTGAAAGAGATGGACGTAGCAGATACGATAGAATCATTTGCTAAAATTGAGGATGTAATGCGAGGCAAGATAACGGCTACAGGGGAGCTAGGAATATCTGGAATCGCCCCCGCCATAGTAATGTCGTCACTAACGGGCGAGCTAGACTATGTGATAGACAAGGGCGTTATTATGGGGATTGGCTATAACCCCAACCTTATTACTCTTGATACCTTGAAATCAATATCTACTGCTAATTGGGACAGAGCGGTGAATATAGATAAGAGTAAGGGAAAACTTATATTTAGGCAGGGATTACTAGAACTAGCCGAAGTAGCCTTTAACTCAAAATACATTGACGGAGAGCTACACGGGCTTATTGATATAAACTCCCCAGATAAAGATTTAGATATTAACGGAACTATTATTATGAACGGTGTCGGGGATGACGGCAAGGGGATGAAAGTACCGATGACTATCATCAGACGAATCGGCCAGACTAAAGTTGACATTGATAAAGAACTTATGGATAAGGCTGTCTCGGCACAGATAAAAAGATACTCAGGCACAGGGGTGTTTATTGCTCCTGTAGAGATACCTAAAGAGGTAGTAACAGGCATAGGCTCTACTATAGGCGGAATCATAGACTGGATGTTTCCTAAAAAGAAAAAGGACGCTGAATAATAGCCACTCAAAAAAGTGTTGATTTTTTTCACGCAATAATTTAGTCTTGCTACATGAATAAATTTTTTAATGCTATAACTAATCGCTCACTCGCCTTTAAGGTAAGTGCTTGCATTTTATCGCTATTTGTAGTCGGTTTGGCGACTGCCATAGTCTCTGTGCTAGTTTTCACATCAAACAAAAATTACGTCAAGCTACTGGCAAGAACATCTATGCCGCTTGCGACTAATTCTACAAAAATATCCGCTCTATCGTTTAACTTGCGTATTGCAGCTAGAGACTTTTATGCATTAGAGTGGGAACCCTCATATAATAAGGCAGTAGAACTGTATGAACAGAGCATAAAAGTGTTAGAAGATACCGACCAGATGCTCTCTGCAAACACTGGAAGGATATCTGATGATATCAGACCGCATATTGCTGGTCTTAAAATAACATTCCAATCGTATCGCAACATATTAGACAACGTTCATTCACTTATGTCAGAGATGAATAAAAATGCGGACGCTATAACAGCGGCTTCTATTGACATCGCTAACTACAAGGCTACGCTAGATAAGAATATTATGGGTATGATGGCACAAGGAGTTCCTGCCGAAAGAAGAAGACTGCTTATATCTATATCTGAACTGGGAGATGCTATCCTACTCCAATGCGAAAGACTTACGAGAAGCATTGTAACGGCAAAAACGTCTAAAAACCTGAAGTTTTTGAACGACTACGATGAGCGTATGGCTACGATTGGAAAAAACCTAGTATCGTTGCGGAAACTGATGGCAACGATTGACGGAATTAGCTATTCCGCATTGAATAATTTGTCATCTGCAATTGACAAATATGATGAGAATACACGCATATTGGTAGACAATATAAATAAAATTAATGCCGTTCATTCTAACCTTGATGCAGATGGCACTTTGATAACGCAACATACCACAGCTCTTGATGCCATTGCCGTTTTAGATACGCATACAGATGCAATAACGATTGATGATAGGCTATCTATAGCAACTTACTTTGTATATGGGTTTACGTTCCTATTCCTAGTGGTGGGAGCATTCGTATTATACTATCTACATACACACGTTTCTAATAAGCTGGCAAACTTTGTCATGCTGGTGGGTAATTTCACGCAAGGGTCGGGCGATTTAACACAGACTATTGCCGTATCTAGTGATGACGAGATGGGGGCACTAGCTGATAACATCAATCGCTTTGTTGGACGCGTGCGTGAAATAATCATGCAAGTAAAATCATCAGCTGAATCTGTTGCCGGTGGCAATACACAACTAGCTAGCACTATGGAAGAGCTTTCTAGCACATTCGGCAGGCAATCGGAGCAGGTTTCTACGGTGGCAATCGGCATGGATAGCATGTATTCACTATCGCAAAAAATAGTTGAAAACCTATCTAACAGCCTAAATATTATAAACTCAACAACCAGCGTTACCTTAAAGGGCGAAGAACAGCTGATGGCGGCTGTAAGCAATATGAACGTTATTAAAGATAAGACAGCAGTATTAGCCGCCACTGTAACAGAGTTGCAAAAATCATCATCTAAGATAGGCGAAATATTAAATGTTATAAATGACATAGCAGACCAAACCAACCTACTCGCCCATATCTTTAGATACGGCATAGGAGCCATCTTGCAGGGTAGTAATAATTTCGGCTATCTCATCTGTAGAACGTTGCGTTCTCTCCGCCAATTTACGGACTTCGTCTGCCACTACGGCAAATCCTCGTCCCGCCTCTCCAGCTCTAGCTGCCTCTATAGCGGCATTTAGTGCGAGTAGGTTGGTTTGGTCTGCTATGTCATTTATAACATTTAATATTTCGCCTATCTTAGATGATGATTTTTGCAACTCTGTTACAGTGGCGGCTAATACTGCTGTCTTATCTTTAATAACGTTCATATTGCTTACAGCCGCCATCAGCTGTTCTTCGCCCTTTAAGGTAACGCTGGTTGTTGAGTTTATAATATTTAGGCTGTTAGATAGGTTTTCAACTATTTTTTGCGATAGTGAATACATGCTATCCATGCCGATTGCCACCGTAGAAACCTGCTCCGATTGCCTGCCGAATGTGCTAGAAAGCTCTTCCATAGTGCTAGCTAGTTGTGTATTGCCACCGGCAACAGATTCAGCTGATGATTTTACTTGCATGATTATTTCACGCACGCGTCCAACAAAGCGATTGATGTTATCAGCTAGTGCCCCCATCTCGTCATCACTAGATACGGCAATAGTCTGTGTTAAATCGCCCGACCCTTGCGTGAAATTACCCACCAGCATGACAAAGTTTGCCAGCTTATTAGAAACGTGTGTATGTAGATAGTATAATACGAATGCTCCCACCACTAGGAATAGGAACGTAAACCCATATACAAAGTAAGTTGCTATAGATAGCCTATCATCAATCGTTATTGCATCTGTATGCGTATCTAAAACGGCAATGGCATCAAGAGCTGTGGTATGTTGCGTTATCAAAGTGCCATCTGCATCAAGGTTAGAATGAACGGCATTAATTTTATTTATATTGTCTACCAATATGCGTGTATTCTCATCATATTTGTCAATTGCAGATGACAAATTATTCAATGCGGAATAGCTAATTCCGTCAATCGTTGCCATCAGTTTCCGCAACGATACTAGGTTTTTTCCAATCGTAGCCATACGCTCATCGTAGTCGTTCAAAAACTTCAGGTTTTTAGACGTTTTTGCCGTTACAATGCTTCTCGTAAGTCTTTCGCATTGGAGTAGGATAGCATCTCCCAGTTCAGATATAGATATAAGCAGTCTTCTTCTTTCGGCAGGAACTCCTTGTGCCATCATACCCATAATATTCTTATCTAGCGTAGCCTTGTAGTTAGCGATGTCAATAGAAGCCGCTGTTATAGCGTCCGCATTTTTATTCATCTCTGACATAAGTGAATGAACGTTGTCTAATATGTTGCGATACGATTGGAATGTTATTTTAAGACCAGCAATATGCGGTCTGATATCATCAGATATCCTTCCAGTGTTTGCAGAGAGCATCTGGTCGGTATCTTCTAACACTTTTATGCTCTGTTCATACAGTTCTACTGCCTTATTATATGAGGGTTCCCACTCTAATGCATAAAAGTCTCTAGCTGCAATACGCAAGTTAAACGATAGAGCGGATATTTTTGTAGAATTAGTCGCAAGCGGCATAGATGTTCTTGCCAGTAGCTTGACGTAATTTTTGTTTGATGTGAAAACTAGCACAGAGACTATGGCAGTCGCCAAACCGACTACAAATAGCGATAAAATGCAAGCACTTACCTTAAAGGCGAGTGAGCGATTAGTTATAGCATTAAAAAATTTATTCATGTAGCAAGACTAAATTATTGCGTGAAAAAAATCAACACTTTTTTGAGTGGCTATTATTCAGCGTCCTTTTTCTTTTTAGGAAACATCCAGTCTATGATTCCGCCTATAGTAGAGCCTATGCCTGTTACTACCTCTTTAGGTATCTCTACAGGAGCAATAAACACCCCTGTGCCTGAGTATCTTTTTATCTGTGCCGAGACAGCCTTATCCATAAGTTCTTTATCAATGTCAACTTTAGTCTGGCCGATTCGTCTGATGATAGTCATCGGTACTTTCATCCCCTTGCCGTCATCCCCGACACCGTTCATAATAATAGTTCCGTTAATATCTAAATCTTTATCTGGGGAGTTTATATCAATAAGCCCGTGTAGCTCTCCGTCAATGTATTTTGAGTTAAAGGCTACTTCGGCTAGTTCTAGTAATCCCTGCCTAAATATAAGTTTTCCCTTACTCTTATCTATATTCACCGCTCTGTCCCAATTAGCAGTAGATATTGATTTCAAGGTATCAAGAGTAATAAGGTTGGGGTTATAGCCAATCCCCATAATAACGCCCTTGTCTATCACATAGTCTAGCTCGCCCGTTAGTGACGACATTACTATGGCGGGGGCGATTCCAGATATTCCTAGCTCCCCTGTAGCCGTTATCTTGCCTCGCATTACATCCTCAATTTTAGCAAATGATTCTATCGTATCTGCTACGTCCATCTCTTTCAGCAACACGTTAGCTGTGATTGGCATAGTGCCAGTGGGTGGGGTAGCATACATTGTTGCATCTATCTCTACGCTACCGCCACATAGCGTAGCCGATAGTGGCGATATTTTAGCGGTGCCATCTTTTAGTGAAATGTCCGCCGATATATCTCTAAATATTATGCTGTCTAAACGCACACTCTTTGATGAGATGTATCCGTCAGCATCTAGCAACGTCATAAACTTAGCAAACGGTAATCGTTTATAGTTGGTAGGGGTGAGCCTATCTTTTATCGGACTTGTTGTGTTGTTGCCACTGGCGGGTTGCGTGCGTTGAGTCATATTATCTACCAGCAACTCAGGCGAAATAAAGTGTTTTAAGTTTATACTATTTGTAATCAGGTGGAACGTTAGGTGCGGTTTAGTAGCTTCATCTTGGAACGTTAAGTCAAAACCTGCCGATATGCTGGTATTATCAGTCTTTAAGTTAATGTTTTTTAACGAGATTTCGTCGTCATTGAGAATTGCAGTCAACTGTATATAGCCTATTTGGGGGAGGTGCGACACGGTTGTGTTGTCCCCGTTCAACACTTTAACCAGTCTGTGTATGTCAATACCATTCATTGTTAAGTTAGTTGATAGTGTTGTTGCCTTTTTGGGCGATGGACCAAACGCAACATTGGCTACAAGACTGGCTTTCATTATGTCATCTACGTTGATGCTTAACGAGCCGTTGCCGTTGCTCATCTGCGCTACAGCTGTAAAACCGCGAAAAGTTTCCTTTAAGAGTTTAACTTCATCTATCTGTAGCTCTGCTACCATATCGGGTAACCATTGCAGGTCAAGGTTAGGCTTTTTAAGTAGCAAAGGTGTGTTGTTGTTTGTATATTTCTGACTAGGGATATATTTGTCAAGGTTTAGCTGCTTAAATGTCAGCAGGGTGTTCAACAAGGTTTTTTTGCTGTTAAAATTAGCCGATATATTGAGTGTAGCACTGGTATTATCAATATTTAGGTTGATAGGCGCACGCAGTATTCCGTTGGTTAGTTCAAACGTCCCATCCATAGTTGCGCTGGCAAATGTTTTTGAGTCTGCAGGCAGGTAGTTAATACCTAGTTTGTTGAGCGTGATGAGTGGTGAAAACCGTTCTACGTCAAGTCTACCTTTGATAGAGTGGTTAGTGGTAATGTTGTCCCCTGTAGCACTCATCAACAGGGACACTCCGAAACCATTTAGGGTAAATCTTTCAAGATTGAAACGCTTGTCTGCAAATGTATATGCGGCATCTGCTACTAGTTCAATCCTATTGTCAATACCTACATTTGGCATAAATATATCGCTATCAAATACGTTTATATTTACATGTTCAGCGTTGTCATTTGCTCTGCCGTAGAGGTTTGCTCTTAATATTGCCACGTCTGCACTATTCAACAGGAGAATATCTGCCGTAAAAGTTCTATGGTTAGTGTCGCGGTGGCGAACCTCTATTTTATTGAGTTTTGCCGTGAGTTTGCTACCACTGTTTGCGTTGCTATATGTTAGGCTACTACGGCGAACGCGGACTTTCTCAAGATTTTTTAAGGTTATTTTATAACCACTGTCCACTAGAGTGGCTTGTGCAGTTTGTTGACTGGTGGTTTTGTTTATTATATCGGCTATATTGCTTTTACCTACGGTGTCCACCGAGTAAGTAGCATTGAGAGAATCAATAAATATCTCCACTATCTGACATTCTTTATGGCGCAGAGGGAATAGTTTCACGGCGACAGACAGTCTGCCTGTGCTACCGATGTCTTGTATTGTTATTTTATCTGCCACTAGGCGTATTCTAGGGAATATTCGCAACTGCAAGTCGCCTTCTATACGGACTTCCTTGCCTATAGCTGCTGTAGCCGCCTGTTCTATTTGCGGTTTATAGGAGTTTAGGTGTAATATGTAAGGCAGAATTATTATTGTTAGCAGGGAGAGCACAATAATAATGCTGAGTATGAGACCTATAATCCTTGCCATATTGATGAATCGCCTCCGTGTTATGTTGACATTTTAGCATACTTTCAAATTTTATTCAAATAGATGCATTAAAAAGTATTGACAGATTAACTTTTGTTTGATATAAGTTCAAGTCCAACGTTTGAAAGGCGAGTTTTCAGTCCACTTGCTGATATATGAGCCGTTAGCTCAGCCGGTAGAGCAACTGCCTTTTAAGCCGTAGGTCGTGGGTTCAAGTCCCACACGGCTCACCATGTCCCGTTCGTCTAGTTTGGCCTAGGACATCGGCCCTTCACGCCGACGACAGGAGTTCAAATCTCCTACGGGACGTACGTTTTGAACGTGTGGTTTGGCAGTTGCATAAGTATATCTATTTATGGTATATACTTGGTATTTGAGATTGAGAGAGTTATTTCTTAAGTTTAGGACGCTTAGCTCAGCTGGGAGAGCAACGGCCTTACAAGCCGTGGGTCGCAGGTTCAATCCCTGCAGCGTCCATTTCCTTATTGGGGGCGTAGTTCAGCTGGTTAGAACGCTGGCCTGTCACGTCAGAGGTCGTGGGTTCAAGTCCCATCGTCCCCGTTTGTGGAGTCTAGTCCGAACCTTACTTTCCAATCAGCTGCATTATTGTTTGTGGCAGTGCGTTAGCTTGCGAGAGCAGGTTTATTTGGGTGGTCATTAGTAGTTGTTTTTTTGCTAGGTCAGCGGAAGCCTCTGCAAAGTTTAGGTCTTTTATCCGAGAGTTTGCTGCTACGAGGTTTTGTTTGGTAGTGCTTAGCATATTCATAGTGAAACCAAGTCTATTGATTTGTTCTCCTGTGAGTGTGCGTTTATATAGCACGCTTTCTATTGCCATATCTATCTTGTTTAGTGCCTTAGCTGCACTCTTTGCGTCTAACACATATATATTATCTATGCCGAGAGAAGTGGTGTTGACCTTGCCTACACTTGCGAGTGTCATTGTCTGCCCTGCATTTGCTCCTATAAGCGTTCTATTGTCATAAACAGCTATGCTTAGATGCTCCGTATGAACATCA
>NZ_BAAIHG010000044.1:0-10611 GCF_054655775.1 Candidatus Termitispirillum reticulitermitis
ACAAGTTTTATCAGCATAGAACGCACGACCATTCGGAGCCAGCAAAGGCTATCCAGTTTAAGACTGAAGGAACATCAGAGTTTTCTGGTATTTTATTCATCCCAACACACGCTCCGTTTAATTTATTTCACCCAGACGCTGAATATGGTCCCACGCTGTATGTGAAGCGTGTTCAGATAATGGAGCATTGCAATGAGTTGCTCCCGCAATATTTGCGTTTTGTAGTTGGCGTAGTGGAATCTAGCGACCTGCCGCTCAATATATCGCGTGAAATACTGCAAAACAACCGTCAAATATCTGCTATGAAAAAGAACATCGTTAAGCGGGTATTAGATGCCCTTGCTGATATGCAGCAAAATGAACCTGACAAGTATAAGAAATTGTTTAATGAATTTGGCAAAGTTCTCAAAGAAGGCATTCACTATGACTATGAGCGCAGAGAGAGCATAGCTAAACTTGCACTATTTGAATCTACCGCTACTAAAGCTGGCGAAACGACTACCCTTGAAGAATATATCAGCAGAATGAAGTCTGAGCAAAAAGACATTTATTATCTGACAGGCACTTCACGTGCAATGTTAGAAAACTCACCTTATCTTGAGAGCCTGAAAGCAAAGGAACTTGAAGTGCTGTTTATGACAGACGAAGTAGATGACCTAGTGTTCGGTGCTCTGGGAACATTTAAGGAAAAAAACTTCAAGTCAGTTATGCGCGGCGACCTTGAACTAGACAAAGAGGTGACTGCCAAGAAAGCTAAAAACTATGAGAGTTTGACTATTAAACTAAAAGAGCTTTTGGGGGACAGCATTGAGGGTGTCCGTCTGACTAATAGGCTAAAATCGTCTCCCGCCTGTCTGGTGTTGGCTGACGATGCTATAAATCCGCAGATGGAACGAATGCTCCGTGCTATGGGGCAGAGTGTACCAACTAGCAAACGGACGCTTGAAATCAATCCTGACCACGCACTTATTAAATATATGAATAGCGAACTTTTAGGAGAGGATAGCAAAAAGGGTATATCTAAATATGCTAGTTTGCTTTACGATATGGCACTATTGCTAGAGGGGGAGCGTGTGAACGACCCAGCAAAATTTGTAAATGAAATATCCGCTATGCTCGCAAAGGGTGGTAAGTAGTGGATATTACAAAGATTATTACTAGGACGCTTGCCGCGCTGTCGTTTTTAACGATAGCGCGGATTCGTAAGGGCAAAGATACCTATATTTATGACGATACCGCAGACACTTTTGCTTATGCGGGTTTTGTGATAGGTGTCCCGCTTGCAGTTATTCATTTAGTTTTCGGCAAAGCCTCTCCCGTGCTGATGCTCATATATATGGCAGTGGTTACAGGCTTGTTGCACGTTGACGGGCTTGCTGACACGTTTGATGGATTATTTTCGGGCAGAGGCAGGGAACGTAGCCTAGAGATAATGAAAGATTCTCGCATAGGTGCTATGGGGGCTGGGGCTGTGGTGCTATACTTCACCGCTAATTTTCAAGCCTTTTCTATGCTCAATTCCTCTTGGGTGTTGGCTATAGTGCCTGCCCTATCGCGCTATGCTATGGCTAAACTGATGAGTGACGTTCCATACATAAGCAAAGATGGCATAGCAAGGGTATTTCTAAATAATAAATTGTCTCATGTGCAGCTCGTGCCCTTCGTTCTGTTGGCGTTGATTGCTCTAGGTGTAAAGATGACGCTTGCTTTTATTATTGTTGCAGTTGTAAGTTATAGGTTGATTAGCTCGTGGTATGTGCGGAGGCTAGGCGGCATCACGGGCGATATGATAGGTGCACTCGGCGTAACGATAGAGACGTTACTGTTCTTAACGGCGGGCTGGCTTTCATGACGCGTTATGAACACGGCGGCAATGTTTGGACTATAGCAAGAACTTATGGATATGTCCCTAAGGATATAATTGACCTATCAACATGCGTCGCCCACAGTGCCCCTAATGCTCTAAAAGAGGTGCTAACGCAAGACTGGCTGTTGGGTGTATTGCCTGAGCCGTATTCTCCGCTATTCTCAACCAATTATAGAAAAAAAAATAACTTAGAAGCTAATTTTGACGTGCTCTTAACGGCAGGCACTACTGAGGTAATCTATGCTATAAGCCGAATGTTTGCGGGCAAAAATGTGAGTATTATTCCGCCTACGTATATGGACTATGAACGTGCGGCAGGGCTGGCGGGGATGAATATCAATTTTGATAACTATGATAATGTTAAACTAGCATTTATATGCAATCCAAACAATCCCACCGGAGAACTTATATCCCAAGAGGTTATAGTTAAGCTAGTTGGTAAATACCCTGACACTTTATTTGTAATAGACGAATCATATATGCCATTCGTCTTTGACGGCTGGACATCTGTCTGTATGGCTAGAAATGTTATCACTTTGCGTTCATATTCCAAAGTTTTCGGAATACCCGGCTTACGGATTGGCTACGTGGTGGCAGATATGGCTATAATAGAGGGGATAAAGGCGCAAATATCAACATGGAGCGTGTCAACTATAGCGCAGCAAGCAGCACTGAAACTGCTTGAAAGCGATGAGATTCCTACTGATAAATTAGACGCTACCGAGCGTATGCGTTTTGTAGAGTTGTTGAGAGCATTGGGGCTTGCCCCTGCTCCGTCTGCCACTCATTTTAATCTGTGTCAGGTGCTTGACGGTGTGGATGCAAAATATTTAGTAGGCACAGCGGCTAAAAAAGGCGTGCTGTTGCGCGATTGTTCTAATATACGGGGTCTTGAAAGTGGCAGTTTCGTGAGGGTAAGTATGCGCAAAGGGTGGCAACAAGCATTAGAGCGGGTGGCGGGATGTATTCGCTGTTAAGGGAGGGCGACCTATCACTGCGCAAGCTGTTTGGGAGGGCGAATAGAGATAGGTTTGCTCGCAAACGGATATTTAGGCATTTTGTTTGGAAAATTATAAGTCTTTTTACGCCTATCGTTAGTTTTGTATTGAGAATGCTCGTTAGAAGCTGGCGTTACAATATAGTTGGCGGTGCTGAAATGGCAGAACGAACGCTGGCGGGAGAGCCTGTTATAGTATCCCTCTGGCACGGGCAGTTGTTGCCGTTGACCTGCTCTATCTTTCACTTGGAAGATAAAAGGGTCGCAACTATGGCATCTGACAGCTATGATGGTGCATTTATTACAGATATATTGCAGCGTTGGGGCTTTGCCGTAGCAAATGGCTCTTCTCGCAGAGGTGGAGCAAAAGCAGTTGTGCTTGCTAAAAGGCTCATAGACAGTGGGCATTGGTTTGCTATCACGGTTGATGGTCCTGTCGGTCCGCGCCATATCGTCAAACAGGGCATTGTTTATATGGCTAAAAAAACTAACGCTACCGTATGGACAGGAGTGTGTCGCTGTGGCAACGCTGTTCAGTTTAAGAGCTGGGACAAATTCGTCTTGCCGTTGCCATTCTCTAAAATAGATGTGCATTTTTCTGAATGTTGCAAGCTGAATACTGACACAAGTGTTGAAGCCCTTGAACGAGATAGATTGCTCATTGAAAAGCGAATGTTGGAGGAATACGATAGAGTCTCTAATGATGTTCTTTCTAAGAATCATATATAACCTGTTGATTGCGCTTATATTCGTTCCTGCGCTAATCTTTGGACTTATAAAGCGTAATACACAGCCGCACTTCTTCCAGCGGCTAGGGTTGGGATTGCCCTGCAGTAGCAGACGAGAGCAATGTCCGTCAGTTTGGCTTCACGCCTCTAGCGTGGGGGAGGTGCGCAGTCTGGCAAACGTAGTGGCGAAGATACGCGCTGATTACCCGCAATATGACGTAATAATGTCAACTTTTACCGAAACTGGCTATGCTAATGCGCAAGACAATATAAAGCCTGATGCCGTGTTTATGCTCCCATTTGAGGTATCATTCGCTTTTACTAATATATTAAACAATTTCAACGTGAAGCTGGTGTTGATTACTGATACGGAACTTTGGCACAATTTCATATATAGCGTTAGTAAGCGTGTGCCACTAGTTTTACTGAATGGGCGCATATCAGACAGAACGTGGGTGCGTTATAAAAAATTATCCTTCATCTTTGCGCCTATGTTAAAGAAGTTTAATAACATACTAGCTAAAAGCGAGCTTGATGCCGCAAGGTTTCGCGAGATAATGAAACATGATACTGAAAAGGTTGAGAATGCTGGCAATATAAAATATCAAAAGGACATTGTCCCTCTGCATCCTGATGTGATGGCTCAATTTAGTGGTCGTATCGCAATCGCCGCCAGCACACACCACCCAGAGGAGGAAATCTTTCTGAAATGTGCACTGACCTTTAAGAGCCAATACGACAAAGTCGTTATAGTCCCCCGACATATCAATAGGACTGATGAAATTATCGCAATAGCTGGAAAATTGGGTTTGTCCGCTGGCAGGTATTCACGGGGACAATTTAATTCTGACGTTATTATCGTTGATGCCTTTGGGTTGTTAGGGCAAATGTATCAGGTATCAGAGCGAATATTTATAGGCGGCTCGCTTGTGGGTGTTGGCGGGCACAATATCTTTGAAGCATTGCAATACGGCAAACCAGTAGTTGTGGGCAAATATTATTTTAATTTTAGGGATATAGCAGAGTTAGGGCTGAAAACGGGCATAGTTCACGTGGTGCAAAATGAAGATGAACTGCTATCATACTTTCAGGCTGACAGCGTAGATGGCAAGGCAGATTTTAACGTTTTCTTTAAGACGTTGGATGCCGAACAGGAGCTTTATAGACGAAAGATTGACGAGTGTTTTAACCTCTATCTCGGCGATAAGGGAATGTGTAGAGAATAAAAATTACTACCCCCTCAGTTTCGCCCCCAATTTATCCTTTAACGTATCAGCCATTTTTGTTAGCAGTGGGTTGATTTCATCGTCCGCCAGCGTCCTGTCGTCTGTTGAAAAGTATATGCGGTAGGCTAGGCTGTGCTCATCAGTGGCAATGCCTTCGCCGCTGTATTCGTCAAATAAAACAATGTCTGTAATATATTTGCTTACAGACTTTATGGCTGCCACCATATCTTGCGCATGGACATTCCTGCCAACTACCACAGAAATATCTTTATACGTAGCAGGGAAACGTGAAAACGCTTTATATGAATATTTGTTGGTCTGCGATAGTGCGAATAGCGCATCAAAATCTAACTCGGCTATATAGACAGGTGCTTTTAAGTCTAGTTTCTCAACAATATCAGGATGCAAAGCACCTAAATAACCAAACCTCTGCCCACCAGCAGTGATATATGCCGACTTGCCAGGGTGCAAGAATAATTCTTGCGCCGTTTCATAGCCTAACTTCACATTAAAACTGCCACACAGGTTATCAAGCGTTGCTTTCAGCTGATAAAATACGTCAACCTGCGGTTGTTTCACCCAGCTTAGCGGAGCAAACTCGCCCATTACACCGATAGATATTCTTGTGGTTTCCTTTGGTTGCTTATCAGCCGACTTCTCAAATGTCTTGGCAAATTCAAATAGCCTGATACTGCGCTTGCCACTGTTCCAGTTAGTTTCTAGTGCCTTTACCACACCGGGGAATAGCTGTGTACGCAACGTTTGCATCTCTTTTGATATAGGGTTTAGCACGTCCACAAGCTTTGCCCCATCGTCAAATAGCTTTAAGTAAGCCCGTTCCATAAACGAATAGTTTATGGTTTCGTTAAAGCCCATTGCGGCTAACAGTCTGCGCACGTTCCTGCGCGCCAGTTGGAACGTGTTAACTACTACCCTGTCAGCGGTCACTGCAGGCAGAGTCAGAGGTATCTTATCCAGCCCGTAGAGGCGAGCAACTTCCTCAGCAAGCCCTGCCTCGTGAACTATATCCGAACGGTGGCTTGGAATAACAGCCGTTATCTCGTCCCCGCTGATTTCCGTTGATATGTCCAGCCTATCAAACATCTCTGCCATAGCTCTGACAGGCACTTCCACGCCGATTAAGGCGCAGATTCTCTGAACGCTAGCCTTTACCTCCAACATATTGGGGATAGTGCCCGCTTCAAGTGCTCCGTTGCAAATAGTCCCGCCGCAAATATCCGTTAGCAGAGTAGCAGCATAGTCCAGCAACTCACGTGTCCTGCCCCAATCCACCCCGCGCGAATACCTATAAGCCGCATCAGAGCTTATGCCTAACTTATTTGCTGTATATGCGTTCAATTTTGGCGTAAAATATGCACTTTCTAGTATAATGTCCGTTGTGCTGTCGTTAATACCAGAGTCCTCACTCCCCATCACACCGCCAAGTGCGACTACCTTTGTCTCATCAGCAATAACCACAGTCTTGCCGTCTAATATACGTTCTTTGCCGTCTAGCGTAATCACACGTTCCCCGTCTTTAGCGTGGCGCACAATGATGTCTTGTCCCACAAATTTGCGGTCAAATGCGTGCAATGGCTGTCCCTGCTCAAACATTACATAGTTTGTCACGTCAACAGCGTTGTTTATCGGGCGAATTCCCGCACTTTTCAGCTTTAACTGCATCCATAGTGGCGAGGGCGCAATCTTAACTCCCTTGACTAGCCGTGCAGAGTAATACGGACAAGCCTCTTCATATTCCAGCTTCAAGCCAACCTGCCCTGATATAGGTTCAGAGCTTTCATTTAGCTCTGTATCTGTTGATACTAGTGGCAGTCCGCATACAGCGGCAACATCGCGCGCAATCCCATAAATGCTGACGCAGTCCCCCCTATTGGGTGTAATGCCAAATGTAAATATGGTGTCGTTCGTGCCGATAATGTTGTTTGCGTCTATGCCCACCTCTGTATCGTCAGGCAAAATCAATATGCCGTTGTGTTCATCTGATAGCAATAGTTCGCGTTCGGAGCAGAGCATTCCGCAGGACTCAATCCCGCGCAGTTTTGCCTTGCTGATTTTCACCCCGCCCGGTAGCTCTGCGCCGATTTTTGCAAGCACTATCTTAATGCCACTACGGACGTTCGGTGCTCCACAGACAATCTGTAGCTCCTCCGTGCCGTCAGTCACCCTGCAAAGGTTTAGTCTATCAGCTTGCGGGTGTTTGCCCGCCTCTAGCACGTGCCCAACGACTATGTCCTTTATGTATGGACGCTCTTCTATAAGTTCCACTTCAAGCCCTGCGGATGTTAATTTAGCCGCAAGTTCTTGTGGAGTGTATTTTGATGTATCAACAAATTCATTCAGCCAGCTGAGACTAACTCTCATCTTATCCCCCTAAAACTGCTCTATAAACTCAAGCCTATTCTCAAAGAATAGCCGTAAATCGTCTATACCATATTTCAGCATTGCAATGCGCTCCATGCCCATACCGAATGCAAAACCACTATATACTAGACTGTCTATGCCCACCGCCGCAAGCACCTCTGGGGCGACCATACCGCTACCGCCTATCTCTAACCAGCCAGAACTTTTGCAAACGCGACAACCCGCCCCTTTACAGATTACACAACCCATATCAACCTCCATAGATGGCTCAGTGAACGGGAAATAGCTAGAGCGGAAACGCGTTGGTATGTCATCGCCGAACATTAGGTGAACAAATAATTGTAGCGTGCCTTTCAGGTCTGACAGACTAATGTTTTTATCAACGAGTAGCCCCTCAACTTGATGAAACATAGGCGAATGCGTGCTGTCGTGGTCAGAGCGATAGACTTTACCGGGAGCTATTATGCGAACGGGCGGTTTCTTGTTTAGCATTGTCCGCACCTGAACGGGTGATGTATGCGTTCGTAGCACCACGTCTTCGCTAATATAGAATGTGTCTTGCATATCACGTGCCGGGTGTCCTTTCGGCATATTAAGCATCGTAAAGTTATACAAATCAAGCTCTGCCTCCGGACCAGTCGCCACAGAGAACCCCATAGCACCGAATATATCAACAATTTCATCGTATATCTGATAGACAGGGTGCAAGTGCCCTAACGGGGCTGGTGCTGCTGGCATAGTTACGTCTATACACTCATTCGCCAGCTTTGCATTGCGTTCAGCAGACTTCAACTCCGTTTGTTTAGTGTTGAACAGCTCTTCAAATGCTAGACGCAATTTGTTAATCTCTGCTCCAGCCGCAGGGCGTTCATCAGCAGGTATGGCAGACAGTTGCTTATTCAGGTCTGTTATAACCCCTTTCTTCCCTAAATATTTGACTTTAATATTATAAAGCCCAGCCAAATCAGTGCAGGAGTGGATTTCCCCTGTGAAATCGTTTATAAGTGCAGTATTATCCATACAAACCTCGTCTAGTTCCTCTTAAATGTTATAGCACATTTTTTCTGTATATACACTCATCTTCGCCTATGGTGTAGAAATCTGTTAACTGAGCGTTTAGACTATACCCTGCATGCTCATAAAATGCACGTGTATGGGCGTATTGCTCGCGTGATGAAGTGGAAATAAATATCTGCCTGCCATTTCTTGCACGCACTTCCTGTTCCACAGCCGCTAGCAACATCTGTCCGATACCTGCACCCTGCAATGAGAGTTTGACAACTATCCAGTAGAGGTCATAACTGCCACTTGTCAGGGGTATTTCGCCATAGCAGACGTAGCCCACAACCCGCCCATCAAGCTCTGCAAATATAAATAGGTATTCGTCAGGCTTGGCAAGCGTTTCTACGGCTAACTCTCCAGCGGTGGCAATCTCCGCTTCAGAGAAAAAGGCTGTATCAGAGGCAATTTCACGGATAGCGACTGGGTCGCTATCTTTCAGGATAGTGCGCAGTGTTATGTTCATAGCAAAAACCAGTTTGTTAAATTCCCCAAACTTTCATTTTTTGCTCTCGCAAACTGCGCAGTTGTTGCATGTATAGTCTGCGCCCAATATTCACAGCCTGCCTCCTCTGCCTGTTGTTATCTTTGGACTAATCTTATATTAAAGACTAGCAGAAATCAATGCCAAATATTTTAATGTAAATTATAAAAATAACATAATTTTTTATAGGGGTGAGGGTGTTTTTGTGTCTTTTTACCTCTTGACAACATATCTTATATGGTATAAGATACTGCACTATCACTATGTGGGAGATTGAGTTTTATAAAACCGCTGAGGGCAAAGAAGTGATTGCCGATTTCCTTGATACCCTTCCTACTAAACACAGGGCAAAGGTTTTATGGGAAGTTGACTTGTTGGCAACCTATGGAACAGCCTTGTCTATGCCATATACTAGGCATATTGAGGGTAAATTATGGGAGTTGCGCATTAAGTTTGCCAGCGATATATCTCGTATATTTTACTTCGTCCTACAGGGCAATAAAATAGTCTTGTTGCACGGGTTTGTCAAGAAAACTGATAAAGTCTCTCAGGGCGAGATTGACAGAGCAAAAGAACACTTAAACGATTACGAGAGGAGGTGTTTGAATGAACTTTGAGGAATACAAAAGAAAGGCGTTTGTGGCTGACCCTGCATTGCTTGATGAGTATAATGCATTAGAACCAGTATATACTGTGATAAAGCAACTGATACAGGCACGTATTGACAACAAGATGACGCAGCAACAACTCGCTGATAGGCTAGGCATAAATCAAAGCCATATTAGCAGGCTAGAGAGTGGCACTTACAATCCATCGCTTACGTTCCTAAAACGTGTAGCAACGGGGCTAGGCAAGGAACTGCACATTGAGTTTAGATAAAACAAAACGACCTATTCATCAGAGAAAAAGCTCGTGTCAGAGACGATTTCAAGGGGTTATATATCCCATATTGATATAGCTAACGTCCGCTCCAAATAAGGCTTTTTAGCCATTTTCCCACCTTACAACATTTTTGTTGTAGGTATTCTAGCATAATTTACAAGGCTTTTCAAGAAAAAAGCGTAAATCCGTTGCAACATCGCTGATTTACGCCTTTTGTGTTATTGTCCCCTTTGCCTGCTGTTATCCTTAGGTTAATCTTATGTCGAACACTAACTAAAATCAAGGAAATGATTTTAGGTGCATACCCTCCCTCCCCCCTTGCCAAGTTTAAGAATACCTAGTATAGTGGATATAGACTTTGGGAGGTCAGGGCAATGTCTGATATATTGATAGTAATAGACTATCAGCACGATTTTGTGGATGGTGTGCTCGGTAGCAAAGAGGCACAGCAGCTGTATCTACCGCTGAAACGGCTTGTGGAGAGCTACATTGCTGATAAGAAAAACATAATATTCACAGTGGACACGCATGATGGCAGTAAATATGCCGATACTCAAGAGGGGCGCAAGCTACCAATTAAACACTGCATTAAAGACAGCAATGGCTGGCAATTATATGGAGACTTCAAGGTGTTGGCAGACAACAACAGGGGGTACGTGCACTTAGCAGAGAAGAAAACATTTGGCTCGCTTGACCTAGCAAAGAGTGTGAAATCCGCTTGTGGCGGTGCGCCTAATGAAATAATACTAGCGGGGGTAGTAACGGACATCTGTGTTATCGCTAATGCAGTGCTATTAAAAACCGCTTTCTCTGAAGCTACAATAAAGGTAGCGGGCAATTTATGTGCTGGCACTACCCCTGAAATGCATGAGAAGGCACTAGCCGTGATGACCAGCTTACAGATAGAAGTTGTAAAACAATAAAAGGGGATGAGCTGAATGAATGAATTTAACTTTGACAGCATGAGGGTGCAAAAGTTATCGCAC
>NZ_BAAIHG010000045.1:0-10255 GCF_054655775.1 Candidatus Termitispirillum reticulitermitis
GTAGGCGACCCCAAGCAGACCATATATAGGTTTCGTGGGAGCGACCCCGAACATTTTAGCAACGTTGTGGCGGAATATAGCACTAGGCAGATGATTGACGAGCATGAACTGGCGGATAACTACCGCATAATGGTGTCAGGGTCATTAGCAAGCCTAGTGTAGCTATCTGGTATGTCGTCTTTACCTGTGAGTGGCTTAGCTGTGGGGCTTAACCATTTGGAAATGCGCGAGGTAGCCAGAGAGACAACCCCTTTCCCATCTGCCAATTCTTGCAAGTCGTTCATAGCACCTTTTCTAAACGTTCTGTTGAGTTTGCGTTCGCCAATTGCATCTATCTTTGTCAGAAGTTCAAGCATTTTCCCTATTAGTGCACGAATTTGTCTATCGCAAGCCAAAGCCTCATCTAGTGCCTGCCGTAACGTGTCAATATTGACAAATTTTCTAGCCCGTTCCAGCTCGCCACGTAGCGTCACAGCCCAGTCTAGTGCGTGGTTTATAACGGCACTGCGGACATCCTCTATAAACTTAACGGGCAATAGCCCCTGCCAAGCGATGTAGTCGTTAAATAACTGCTCATAGCTGGCGTTGTTAAACGCATTGAAAGCCTCGTTAAAAACTTCCCTCTTTATAGCCTTTATTCGCTCATCACCTACTATCTGGAATGCGGGCGATACGCCTGATTCAAACGGAAATAGGCGCAAGATAGTATTGACAAAGCTGTCTATGGTGCATACTTGCAGGCGACTGGGGTCATTGTATAGTGCATCCTGTGCACGTTTTGCACGTGTTGCTAGCTTGGCAGGGTCGGCTATGCCCAAGACATCAGCCACAGCCTTATATTCACTATCGTTTTCTCCAAATTGTCCATCAGCAAACTTTGCAAGGTTGCTATGGATACGTTCTGACATTTCCGCCGTAGCTTTACGTGTAAAGGTAATGCAGAGTATCTTGCCCAGTGTAGCTGTCCTGAATGTGCCGCTCTCCTCCCCCTTGATATTCTGTAGTGGCACATCGCTAGAATAGCGCAACATAGCGACTATTGCCCGCAAAGCTAGATTATAGGTCTTGCCCGTGCCAGCGGATGCCACCAGTGCTACATTGCGGTTAGTGTCAATAGGGCTACTCATCGGAGTCCCCCTCCCCAGTGCAGAATAGTTCGTAGGGGCAATACCTGCACACGTTTTCGTCCTTAGCTCTTTGCAAGGGGGCATCAGCTTGCAACCAGCTTTCAATAAAGCCTGTCAAGCTCTCCTTAAACTTATTCAAGTAGTCGTTGAGGCTATATTTATATTCAGCGTCACCATAAGCACTCACAAGGCGCGCCCCGCGCTGTAATGCGAACCAGTCCATCTTTTCAACCTGTTTGCCCTCGCCCTTTAACATCAAGGCGTATATAGGTAGCTGCAAGTCCGCCTTATCGTCAAACTCGCTCACTGCTTCCTTTTCCAGTTTGTCAGCATTCTTATATTTATAGTCAATTATGGCATAGCCACCTGTGCGGCTGTTGTGGTCTATCCTATCAACCCTGCCCGATATTTTAACCCCTGCTATATTTATACTACGTTTAGCCTCTACCTCAACAACCTGCCAATATTCACGTAAATGCGCCTCGTTAGCGGTAGCAATATCGGTAAATAGCTCCAACGTAGCGGCTGCCTCGTAGCGTCCAACGGGATTACTCGCAAAATAATCCAACTTCTTTATTTCCTCATTAAATAGTCGCCTTAAATTATCCTCGCTAGGGGGGATTGGAGGTTTATGGTTATGCAACCGTTCAAAAGTCTTATGCATGCAACTACCTAGCTTGTCAGCACGGGCATCCTCCACCAGCTCTGCTTTGCCACTCAAACCACCTATATACTGGTAAAAGAACTTTAGCTCACACATCTTTAACGTGTTGATTGATGTGGGGGAATATTTGAAGTTCCGTTTCTCTGCTAGCCCCAGTCTAACGGACTTGTCAACCACTACATTCCATCTATTATGGGCAGTTGGCAACACAATGTATTTAGCGGGGTTATAAACACGTTTTTTCGCGCCCCTACCAGCTTCAACAGCTGTTTTAGCAAGCAATTCGTCAATGAACGGCGAAGGGAGCGTCTCTTCAGAATCGGTATAGGTAACATATATCTGCTCCGCCCGCGAGATGAGCTGGTATAGATAGCCTTTTCGCAATTCCTGTCTATCGGCAAAGGTAGGTAGTCCCAGTTCGCGCCGTAGTCCAGTGTTCATAAATAGGTCTTTATCCTGTCCTGTTGGGAACACATCGCTAGACATATCAGGTAGGAATAGATATTTATAATCCATATTGCGACTTTCAAGCAACCCCATAACAATAACTTTCCCTTTCACATTCTTTGTTCGGACGACCACAGAACGCAGAGTGCCTACAATATAACGCACTACGTCTATAGTTGACAGTTCGTCCTCTATCTTGCTGTAATATAGTCGCGCGCTATCAAGCTCCTGCACAGCCTGTTTCATAGCTTTTGATTCCGTTTGGAAATTGTTTTCTATTCTATTTAACAGCGTTTTCAACCTGTCTATAGCATCTATAAATGTAAGCTGTGGCGTTATAAATGGCTTTATTAGTTCGTAGATGTTTTTATATCCGCTAGCTGACACAGCGAGTCTACCCTCCTGCTTGTCCCTGTCTAGCTGTTCTAGGTCAGTTTGAGAACCGAATACACCGTGAACCAGCACCATTTCTAGTTCACGAATGTGCAGTTTGTCTTTATATCGCACGCTTTCAGTTATTAGCTGCAACAGGCACTCTAAAAGCTCAAAAAATGAATATGTTGATAACGCCCGCCCCTCAGACAAGCGGAATAGTTTATATCGGTCTGAGAACACAAATAAATCGTTCATCTGCTTATCGGTCACCACAACTGCAATGTCCTCATAAGGGACTTTTTCAACATTATGCAGCCGTCGAACCTCTCGTGTGATATAGTCAAACTGCGCAAGACGCGACTTACACGGAGCGATATTCACCGGTGGATAGTGAGCAACAGTCTCATCGTCCGCCGTTTCAATGCTAATATCAAAATGTTTCATGAGTTGCTCCGCCTGCGGGTGGCTTGAGCCTATGTAGTTAAAGTATAAAACAACGTCTTTAAGCGATTTAAGCTGTTGGAACTCAAAGTTAGTCAAAAAACCACTTATCAGGAAGATATATTTATCAAATCTGTTTATATATTCGCCATAAACAGGCGTTTCTAGGTAGCAACACTCCTGTGCATCAACATAGCCAAGTGTATGTATCTTATCTAAATATAGTTTCCAGAGTTTTTCCAATACCTGTATCTGCTCACCGTAGTCATCATATAAGCTGACTAATGCAAGTCTATCAAAGTCCACTCGCTCCTCGCATAGTTCCCTATAAAACGGCAGTAGCGCATCTGAACGTTGAACAAATGCGATGTAGTTTTCCATAGTTTTAGATGCACCCGACTTCATTAAACAGGTTAGGTCAGTGCTAGAAAGTCCGTCAGATTTGGCAGCCTGATACAGATAGTATGCACGAAGTTCCTTCGGCAACACCACGCCATTATGAACGGCAACGTCTGCTCTAAAATCTTTAATCGTTTGTACGCTCAGTTCCCACGCTTTCATGCCAACAAGTATGTCGCGGTTACGGGCGGTAGGCACCACCACAATTGTGCGAGGTGAGTCAAATTTGCTTATTTCATTGCAAAAATAATCTAACGGCTTGACGCTTGCAGGAACTTTATATGCTTTCATCATCTCTACGGGCATATTTAGTCTATGACTATGTAAGCTATTACCTTGTCGGCGCCATCTACCTTTGCAGTTATCGGGTATTTACGATTGTTTGCATCCGCGGCGTATCGCGTCAACATTGCACTAGGCGAAATTCTAATGTCTTGCCCTCTGTCATCGCCTCTATTATGCACGCCTGTCGGCACCCAACCCTTTAGATTAGCTGTGAAGTTAGTCGTTCTACCGTTCAGCATAACGCTGCCTATCTTGAAATTACTACCCACAGCGATATGAAGTTCACTGCCAGCTAGCATCTGTGTTCTCTCCCCATTGATTACCACATCTAACATATAGCCTCCAGACGCAATAGCAATGCTAGGCGAAGCCGTAGCCGTTACAGACGTTAGTTTGCTTATGGGTGCCACCTGTTGTTGTTTTTTGCTAACTTCGGGGTTAATCGTTAGTTTATCAATATCAACATTAGCGTTCATATCAGCATTAAGCTCTTTCAATAGCCTGTCTAAGTCTATTTTATCCACATCAATGCTCATTAGGTCTATATCTTCCCAGCCACCCCTGTCGCCTTTGCCAATATCTCCACTGGCTAGGTCTTGCTTGGAGCTTACAGGTTGCAAATCGCCCTCTTCATCGTCTTCCTGTTTAGCGAGTGCCAGCATAGCGATACGCTCGTCCGCCAGTTTAGCAGCCATTTTCTTTCCGTCCGTCAATAGCATTGCACTGCCGTCTGACAGTTTCATAGCTTGCACATCGTTCACATCGTTATCCGCACTGTCAGTGTTGAGCTGCTGTGCAATCTGCCCGTCTGCTTGCACGGCGAATAAAATGCCGTCCATAAACATATAAAGCGTATCGGTTTCGTCACTGTCCTTGCGATACGCCACTACGCCATTGCGATATGTCTTAACCAGCGTTAAACCATGCAATTCCTCTGCCGATTGCCCCCACCTAGTGCCGTCAAAGCCGTCATCTATATTTGTACCTATATCGCCAACTTTCTTTATAGTTGAACCATTAGCCACTGCAAGCCTTTCAGTTGCAAGCCTAGCTGCCATACGTCTGCTATTTGTCATTACTAGGTGTGTCCTGTCATCAGCTAAAGCAGTTACTACCACTGCTCCGCTCTCTGGATTTAGTGCGTCAGAGATTGCCATTGCTACAACAGCATCGTGTTCCAGCCGTACCGAAAAGAATATGCCATCCTCAAACAGGTATAGCACATCATCAAGTTGCGTTCCGTCTAAACTCAACATTTCGCTGTCCCTGCGATAGGCTTCTACGCCATTCTTATATCTGCGCACTAGCTGTAGGTCTTGCAATCCGCTGATATTATCGCCCCATAGGATGCCACCAAAGCCATAATCCAGCTCTGCGGAATACACATAGCCTGATAAGCACAGAGAAAGCAAAGTTGATATAATTTTCTTCATTTCATCACCATTTTAGTTTTGTCTGCTCGGCATACGTTCTACAATAGTGCCGATTTTCAATGTTTTCAATAATTTATCGTTACCAGTGCCAGTTTTTAGCCAAGCCCCTGTCTTATTCACATAGTCAGATACGCTCATAGTAAATGGTAGCGGTGTCAGGTGGCAAAACTTCTTACCGCTGATAACATCCGCCTCAATACTTATATCAAGCGGTCTAAATAACATTCCCGCTGCAATGCCACTCTCTGAACCTGTGTTTATAAGTGCAGCACCGCCTCCACCGCGCAACTGGATAATATAAGAGCGCACAGGGATAAGCAACTGCAGTTCCCGCTTAAGTGCACTATCAAGAGCCATTTTTGTTTGCTGCTCATCAACCACACTAGCGATAAACAAGCCTTTAGTCTTGACCTGCACGACAATCTCCCTGTTTTCCACTAGAGGTTGCCCGCTTGTAGCGTCTATAATAGTAATAGTTATTTTGCCTGCACCCTGTTGCGAGCCGCTCACTACATAGTCTGCTCCCAACGCCTTAGCTAGATTTAACCTGTTGTTAGTAGAACTCATCCTGCTGGTGCTCTGTGGCAATATATTAAACGTGCCCAAGGAATTAAAGGCATCTACCACCACGTCACGCACCTGTTTGGTGCTAAAGCTGTCAATATATATGTTCAACTTTTGCCCATCAGCCTGCGCATAGTATTCGCGACACTCTACAGGGATAGATAGCTTGCCCGCACTATCTACAGACATCACAGCAGGTTCAAAAGCCTGATTGCAAGCCACAACTAGCGCAACTAGTGCGCAAAAAAACAGCCGTTTAAACGTCCACATACAGAAATTATGCTACAAAGAGCAAGAAAAAGCAAGGGGGGGTTACTTTGATATTACCACAAGTATCTTATCCCCGCTCACTACCACAGACGATTTATCGGGGTAGGGCTTGGCTGAAGCAATATCATTGCGCAACTCTTCCGCTAGCTGTTTGCAGTAACCTGACGATTCATACGGATTAGGCAAGAAGCACGATTGCGTTATGTGGACAGTTGGTCCCAAGTGAAACAACAATGGTGCAACAGTGCCCATGTTAATGGGCTCACTTATCATATTAGAATAACTGCCATCCCCTCCACTACGCACATTTGCTAGCTCTCCCTTTGATGGTTCATGCCCAAAGTAATAGAATTGCCTATGTCCAGTGTAGCCACCAGTGCCTACCGCCATTAGGCGGTATTTCGCGTCTTTATTAAAGTTAGGGTGTGCCTCAATACGTGCCCTAACAGCAAACCACATATTCTTTTCGCTTGCCAGTCCATCGTGCCATATTCGGGTAATCAGGACATCTTGAACAGCATAAGCCCACACCAGCAACACCACTAAAACAACCGTAACACTCCTAACAATCTTTTTCACTGGCAACATAAAGACCAGAACAGGGATAAAGGCAAAGACAAATCGCAAGCCGAAATAGTATTCCCTATAGCCTATATGCCAAGAAGTTATCAACGTTGAGAGACTGGACAGGACGAATAAAAAGACAACTAATACAGCTATCGTAAGCGTTTTTATTAGTTTATTCTTATACTGGCTTGTATTCGTCCAGATATAAACAAGGCAACTCACTAATGAGATTAAAGAAAGCCAGCAGAGCAGAGACGTGATGTGACTGGTGAAAAATGGCTCAAAAATCCTACCTAACAAGACGCCAAAGTTTTTATTCATAATGCCAAAGAAGTTTAGCAACATTTGATAAGGGGCAGTCGGGTCTGTATAGCCACCTCCTAGCATTTCCCTAGTTATCCATAAATAGCCCGCATAGCATACTGCCGCCAGTATAGTAGCTATAAATAGATATATATAAGATGAAACTAGTTTTTTTAAGCCATTCAACGTCACGTTCCAGTCACAAATCACGTCAATAATAACTTTAGCAATAAATACGACAATCAGAGTCTCCACTCCACTTTGATAGCTCATAACAGACGTAAGTATTAGTATGGCGGAAACACCTGTCAACAAATATTTCCTACAGGGACTATCAGCTGTGACGGCGCGCCACGATAGGAGCAAGGCAAGCACCATAGAGAATGATGCCCTGCTGAATGAAAGTGCAACTTCGGGATAGTAGAGCGATATAGCAGTGAACGGCGATAGCACAAATAGTAGCCCGATGAGTGAATATGTAGAGACTGAACGCGGAATACGCCAATACACACAGCACATTATAGCCGCAAGTGAAACCAATAGGTGTATAAGCAATGGACTGATAACTGGCAGTATATGTCCATCCAGCAAGTAGTAGGTTAGCAGAAAACGTATCGGTCTGCCGGAAGAATAAGTCCCTAGTTCTAATCCGTCCAAATAGGGTTCCCACGCGTGATTGCCTACCCAAAAGAAAAAGAGATAGAAAGCAAAAGCCGTGTTGACACCAATAAACACTACCCAAAATGATTTTATATATTCAGTCGGAATACTCCTGTAAAAGCCAGAAAGAGATGCCACTACATCAATGTCAACAATTTTCTTTGCCAGCTTATTATTATGTATTTTCCTTACTATATAGTCAAACCCCAAAGAGATAGCATTATTTAATTTATATCCAAAAACAAACAAAAGTGCAAAACAGGTAGCAAATATTGCAAAAACGGTAATCTTATAACGGGCTACTATATAGTTATAAAAGAAATCTTTCGTTGCATTATTACGAAAAATGATTTCTAGGAGTGCCCCCCCCCCCCCCAGGCTTAACGTCTACAACGTATTCTAACGTTTTTCCGTTATCAAGGGTAAGCTCCTTGTCTATAACACTCTTGTTGTTTATCTCAATAGACGCATACTGCATCGCTAGCCCATTGACAGGCTTTCCAAATAGTTGTGCTGGCTGGAAAACCAAACGTAGCTGTCCGCTACCAGAGGTATTGATTTTGATAGGACCGGGCACTCGCCATTTCCTATGCGTATCTGTGGATATATAGGCAGTGTCTCCGTCATACCTTAATAAGTTTCTTTTGCCCCATTCCCTGATAACAGAAACAACCTTAACATCGCCTGTGGGCTGTAGGTCTATCCGCAACATAGCTTCTTTGTAGTCTTGGCACTTATAGGCAACAAAAGAAACAGTCAATAGCAACGATACTATAAAGGCGCTAGCAACCCTAGATAACACATTCATTAGAGCAACTCCTACAAAAATAATTTAAGCCACATTACAAGCCAAATGGCAGTCTAACATATTGCTTGACGAAATGCTAGCTACTTTTTATGGTTTGGGCTTTGATATTACCACAAGTATCTTATCCCCACTCACTACCACAGACGATTTATCGGGGTAGGGCTTGGCTGAAGCAATATCATTGCGCAACTCTTCCGCTAGCCGTTTGCAGTAATCGGGTGATTCATACGGATTAGTCAAATAGCAGGACTGCGTTATGTGAACGGTTGGTCCCAAGTGGAACAATAATGCTGCCGTAGTGCCAAGACTGATTGGTTCGCTTATCAAGTTGGAGAAACTAGCGTCCTTACCGCTATATACATTTGCTAGCTCTCCCTTTGATGGTTCATGCCCAAAGTAATAGAATTGCCTATGTCCAGTGTAGCCACCAGTGCCTACCGCCATTAGGCGGTATTTTGCGTCTTTATTAAAGTTAGGGTGTGCCTCAACGCGTGCCCTAACAGCAAACCACATATTCTTTTCGCTTGCCAGTCCATCGTGCCATATTCGGGTAATCAACACATCTTGAACAGCATAAGCCCATACCAGCAACACCACTAAAACAACCGTAACACTCCTAACAATCTTTTTCACCGGTAGCACAAAAACCAGAACAGGGATAAAGGCAAAGACAAACCGCAAGCCGAAATAGTATTCCCTATACCCTATATACCTAGAGCTTACCAACGTTGAAATACTGGACAACACAAACAAAAAGATGACTAATACAGCTAACAAGCCTGTTTTTAATAGTTTATCCCTGTATAAGCTCGTACTCCTCCAGACGTAAATAAGACAGCTCACTAATGCTATTAAAGAAAGCCAGCACAGTAAAGAGATTATATGGCTGGTAAAGAATGGCTCAAAGTACCTGCCTAACAGGACACCGAAATTCTTATCCATAATGCCAAAGAAGTTCAATAGCATTTGATAAGGGGCAGTCGGCTCTACAATATCGCTGGTTATTCGCTCTCTATTGTATCTAAAGTAGCCCGCATAGCATATTACTGCCAGCAAAATAGCTGTGAGGGAGTAAGTATGAGATAATACGAGTCTTTTCAAATCAACAAATGTCGCATCCCAGTCACGAATTACGTCAATAATAACCTTAGCAATAAATACGGCAATCAGAGTCTCCACGCCACTTTGGTAGCTCATAACGGATGTAGCTATCAATACAGCGGAGACACCTGTCAGTAAGTACTTCTTATAAGAATTATCAGATGTGGTTGCGCGTTGCGACAGAAGTAGTGCTAGCACCATAGAGAATGATACTCTACTGTATGAAAGCGTACATTCGGTATAGTAGAGCGATATAGCCGTGAAAGGCGATAGCACCAATAACAACCCAATGAGTGAATACGTAGAGACTGAACGCGGAACGCGCCAATATATGCAACACATAATAGCCGCAAGTGCAATCAATAGATTTGCAAGCAATGGACTAATGACCGGCAATATGTGTCCATCTAGCAAATAGTAGGTCAGCAGAAACTGCAACGGTCTGCCAATACTAGGACTTCCTAGTCTTAATCCATTCAAATAGTCATCCCATGTGTGATTTCCTACCCAAAAGAAAAAGAGATAGAAAGCAAAAGCCGTGTTGACACCTATAAACACTACCCAAAATGATTTTATATATTCTTTTGGAATACTCCTGTAAAAGCCAGAAAGAGATGCCACTACATCAATGTCAACAATTTTTGTCAACTTACTACTATGTATAGCCCCTACTACATAGTTAAGCCTTAATGAGATAGTATTTTTTAGCCTGTGTCCAAAAATAAATAGAATAGCGAAACAAGCAACGAATATTGCAAAAGTTGCGGTTTTATAATGCGCTACTATGTAATTATAAAGAAAATCTTTTGTT
>NZ_BAAIHG010000046.1:0-10202 GCF_054655775.1 Candidatus Termitispirillum reticulitermitis
TCCTATCACTCCTACGGCGGTGAGTGGGTTTATCAATATGAAAGCATTGTCTCGGCGAAACGATGCGCCGACTAAAGCTAGCCGTATTGATGATAGCCGCAGGTATGAAGAACGGCGATACGCCACGATAGCCACGCTTTACATAGTCCATATGCGTCCTACAGGTGGTCTCAAAACCACCTATACCAGAGCCTATTATAGCCCCAGCACGCTCATGGTTGAATGGATAGTCGTCAAGTCCAGCGTCTTTCATAGCCATATCAACTGCGGCTATGGCGTATAGGATATAGTTATCGTATCTTCTAGCCTGAACGATGAGCTTGAAACGCTTGCTATAAAGCAGGTGTTTGGCGACCATGCGTATAAGGTGCATATTAGTTCTACTAAATCAATGACGGGGCACATGTTAGGGGCTACTGGGGCTGCTGAGGTTATCTATTCAGCACTTGCGCTAAGGGATAAGCTTGTGCCACCCACAATCAACTATGAAACTAAAGACCCTAAATGCGACCTTAACTATACGCCTAATAAATCTGCTAAACTAGATACTGCCCGCTATGCGCTCTCTAATTCGTTTGGTTTCGGCGGGACGAACTCTACGATAATAGTAAAGCGGTATGAATAAGGACTCTACTCAGCTTGAAAATGTGCTGGGCTATGCCTTTACTGATAAAACTATACTCACGAAGGCTTTGACTCACACGTCTTATGCGTATGAGCATGGTGTTTGCTACTCAAATGAGCGGTTAGAGCTACTAGGTGATGCAGTGTTGCAGCTAGCACTCACGGAATTCTTAATGACAATCTACAAAGACGAGGACGAAGGGCAGTTGTCGGAGCTACGTGCATATTGTGTGGCGGAGAGTTGTCTGTATAGATGTGCGGCTCACCTTGGTATCGGCGATTTTCTATTGCTTGGCAATGGGGAGATTTCAAGTGGCGGGGTCAATAAGCGTTCGTTATTGGCTGATACCTTTGAGGCGATAATTGCTGCGATTCACCTAGATGGTGGCTATAAAGAGGCAAAAGCGTTTATATTGCGCAATCTGACAGATATTTTGATGAAGGTACATGACACTGGCGAGCATATAGACCACAAATCAAGACTGCAACACATTACTCAAAAACGGTATGGGATATTGCCGACATATAGGGTATTGGAAGAACGCGGACCTAGCCACGATAAGGTATTTACGATAGAGTGTAGCGTTAGAACGCCAGTTGGATTATTAAAGGCGCAGAGCATTGGTAAGAACAAGAAGGTAGCGGAAAAGGCTGCCGCTACCAAGCTGATAGATTTGCTTCCGGGCAAGAAAGCTTAGACGTTCTTTTAGTTATTTATCGTTTAGCTGTTCAATAAACTGCACAGTTGTTGTCAGCGTGTCCTCGCCTGCTGGTAGTGCAAGCAAAAATTCGTATTCCCCGATAAATCGGAATTTTAATTTTAGTTTTTCTGCTACAGACATTAGCTTTTGTGGTTCTATCCTTGATTTCTGTGTCAGTGCAAAGTTTATTTGCTGTGGGTAGAGCACCGCTTTTGTTATGCCTAGTGCACCCGCTGTATTTTTGATTAGCATAATATAGCCTAGATTGGTTGTCTCTTTGCGAAGCTCCCCGTATAGCATTTTTAGCTCGTCAAAGAGAGCAGTCATCTGGCTAGCGTCTTTTATGCCCGCAAAGGCGCGGTAGTAGTCAAGGCGTGTTTTAGCATCATCTATGTAATCAGCCGCGATGTAGTGCGGATATTGCGTGATAATCTCCGTATCGCTTGTTATGCCATCAGCCTCTTGCAAGGCGGATACAGCCTCATATATCATCTGTAAAAACAGTTCATAGCCTATTTTTATAGCAAACCCTGACTGCTGTGCTCCCAATATATCGCCTGCGCCGCGTAGCTGTAAATCAGACATTGCAATTTTCAGTCCGCTACCTAAATCTGACAATTGTCCGATTATAGCAAGCCGTTTCTTTGCTGTGGGGCTGAGAGTTGCGAAATCTCTCACCAGCAGGTAGCAATGCCCGCGTCTGCCACTGCGACCGACGCGCCCTTTCAGCTGATATAGTTGCGACAGTCCGAAGTGTGCCGCATCGTCAATAATAATCGCGTTCACATTGGGTATATCTATCCCATTTTCTATAATGGTCGTTGATACAAGCACATCTATATCCCCGTTGTAGAAACGCCGCAATATATCCTCCAGCTCTTTAGCCGCTGTCTGTCCGTGCGCCACCGCCACACGCGCCAGAGGCACTGTTCGCTGGACTATATTAACAACATTAGCGATGTCAAGTATCCTGTTGTGCAGGAAAAATACTTGCCCGCCGCGTTCCAGCTCCCATAATATAGCCGATTGAATCTCATCCTCTGTGCGGATGACCTTTATGCCTACGGGCAATCTGTTAGTCGGTGGCGTTTCTATAGTGCTGATGTTGCGGATGCCTGATAATGATAGTTGCAGTGTTCTAGGTATCGGCGTAGCACTCATCGCCAGCACGTCAACGTTAGCGCGTAGTGCTGAAATC
This sequence comes from Candidatus Termitispirillum reticulitermitis, assembly GCF_054655775.1. Lineage (NCBI taxonomy): Bacteria > Pseudomonadati > Deferribacterota > Deferribacteres > Deferribacterales > Termitispirillaceae (SeqCode) > Termitispirillum (SeqCode) > Candidatus Termitispirillum reticulitermitis. The sequence goes on from NZ_BAAIHG010000046.1 coordinate 2,524, forward strand.
TTTTCTTTATGGGCAACTCCAAACCGTTGTTCCTCGTCTATTACCAATAATCCTAAGTTCTTGAACATTATATCGTTTGATAGTAGCCTATGCGTGCCTATTATAACGTCAACTGCCCCTGATGCCAGCTTTTCACGCACTTTGCGCAATTCGGCAGTAGTGCGAAACCTGCTGACGAACTCTATCTCTACAGCCGTTCCCCTAAATCGCTCCAAAAATGTTATGTAGTGCTGACGCGCTAGGACTGTTGTAGGGACGAGCACTGCCACCTGCTTGCCACTCAAGACTGCTTTGTAAGTTGCCCGCATAGCCACTTCGGTCTTGCCGAAACCTACATCTCCGCAGATAAGCCTATCCATAGGCATTTCGTCTTCCATATCTTTATAAACATCTAAAACTGCCGCAAATTGGTCGTCTGTTTCATCGTAGGGGAATCGGCGTTCAAACTCATCTAGTTCAGCACCGCCTGCGATAAAACGGAAACCTTTTTGCACCTTGCGCTCGGCGTATAGTTTTAGCAGGTCTTGTGCTATTTTAGCGGCATTTTTGCGGGCAGAAGCCTTTGTTTTAGCCCATGCGGCTGATTGTAATGATGACAAGTGTGGCTTGGCATCGCTCACGCCGATATATTTCTGAAGTTGTGATATTTGCGCTAGTGGCACGTATAGTGTGCTGTCATTTTCGTAAGTGATTTCTAGATAATCTCCTTCTACATCGTCTATCTGCTGATGTTTTAGCCCCTTATACACGCCTATGCCGTAGTCAACGTGGACTATGTAGTCGCCCGCTTCAAGCTCTGATATTTTTGTGTCAAACCCAGCCCGTTTGGGCTTATTGCGCCTGCGGACAAAGCCAAATATGTCGTCATCTGATGCGCATACGATTTTTTCTTTTTCACTGATAAAACCGCCGCTTATGCTCTTTGTGTATAAATACAGGGCTTTTGGTTCACGCAGTTCAGATATATTGGATATTTCTATAACGGCAAGCTCATAATCTCGGCAATAATCACGGATTAGCTTAATAAATCGCCTGCTTTCAACTGCCGCCACCGTTCGCAAGCCTGACTCGTGCATCCGCTTGAATTCGTTCATAGCAGATGAAAGCGACTGATAAAAGTTTTTCTTCTCAAATGCAAAATGCGGTTTAACGCTCTGATACGGGCAAGCTATATTATCAATGCCATCTCCGCCGAGTGGCACATCTGTGAAGATGACGGCGTTAGTAGATATTCGGTTCTCTGCTTCGGCTGTTGTTATAAAAGCTGTGTTTTCATTGCCAGTTTTGTGTGTTTCATCAATGCGTTTTAACACATTGTCAAATAACTCTTTTGTTGGGGTGGGGGGCAGCACTACAAGCGGGCAATCTGGCATATAGTCAAATAGCGTTGCTGGTTCGTCATACACAGCTGGCACTAGCCAGTGGTGTCCCGCATACTTGCCGAAGTTTTCTATCTTTTCGTGGATAGCACTATCTAACCCCAATTCTAACAATTCATTAGTGGAAAATAGTATCTCTGAAACGGGTAGCAGAACTACACTATTTAACTCGTCAAGTTTTTTTTGCATAGCGACTTCGTAGCTGAATATTGTTTCTAATTCGTCCCCGTAATATTCTATGCGAACTGGGGTAGCTGCACCTAGCGGGAATATATCTACAATGCCGCCACGTGTGCAAAACTCCCCGTGTCCGTTCACTAGCTCCACAGGCAGATATCCGAGCCTATCAAGTGCATTCAGCAAATCTTGCCTTGCAAAAATGGTACCAGTCTTTAGCTCTATAATACTGTCTCTGAACGCATCTACGGGGGCAATCTTTTTTAGCAGTGCATAAGGTGTTGTTATCACAATGCTACAGGGGTTTGTCAGCAGGCTATGTAGTGCGTTAGCCCGTGCGCTCGCTATCTCATCCAGTACCCGCAGTTCGTCAAATGGCTCGTGTGTGTATTCGGGGAATATCAAAAGCTGTGTATTTTCATCTGCAAATAACATCAGCTCTGATAGGTATAGCTCCGCCTGTTTAGCGTCATCAGCGATGACTAATGCAGCTTCGCTAGCCTTTTTAAGCTTCAATATTTGCCCAGCACGGGCTGCACCAAATAGACCAGAATAGCTCGTCATACGGGGAATAATATATCGTCCACTTTTGCGCAGATAATATTTAGCGTTGTTATCTGAATATTGGAGATGAGCAGTGGGTCTTTTGAATCTACCGCTATGATTGTATCGCATAGTCCGCGCAGTGTGGCATTATCAGCACCTGCTAGACAGATTACCTTTGCGCCAGCCTCTGCTGCCGCCCTGAGTGCTGTGCTAACGTTATCTGGTAATGCTTCATTCATAATGCACATCAGAGCATCATTTGCCGTTATGAGTGTTTGTGCTTGCCGTTCAATATTGCCGGCGTCCAGTGCCAGTGCTGGCAGCGGCGGACGGGCAAACCTGCATTTTATTAAAAAGAGCGATTCTGCATAGTGTGCTAGGCAACAACTAGCTCCAACACCGCATAAGTATAACTTGTTGCCATCTAGCATAATGCTGGCAATAGTGGTGGCGGCTTGCTCCACTTGTATAGCGAAATCGTCTCCTGTATTTGTTTCAGCGAGTTTTGAGACGAGTGCAAGGTTGTCTTGCATGTATTTTTTGACTGATAAGCTCATAATTATTTATTGGTAGTAGCTCTTTACCAGCGAGGATACCAGCAACCCCCAGCCATCCACCAGCACAAAGAGTAATATTTTGAACGGGGTTGATACCATGTGCGGCGGTAGCATCATCATGCCCATAGCTAGCAACACGCTTGAAACGACAAAATCTATTATAAGGAAAGGCAGGTATAGCAAAAACCCTATCTGAAAGCCTAACTGCACTTCGCTTAGCACAAACGCGGCAATGACAACGTGGTCTGGTATTTCATTCACATTGCGCACTCTAGCCGAGCGTGATATATCTAAAAATAGCTCAATATCTTTCTTCTGCGTGTTTGCTACCAGAAATTTGCGAATGGGGGGTTTTATGCGTTCCGTCATCTCCTTGAACGTGATTTTTTCCTCAAAATATGGTGCAAGGGCTTCTCTATTAACGGCAGAAAACACAGGCATCATTATGAATATAGTCAGCAGTATTGCAAGCCCTACGAGTATTTGATTTGGTGGCATTTGTGCCGTGCCCATTGCGCTACGCAGGAAACTAAAAGCTATGATAATACGGGTAAAGGATGTTATTACCATCAGTATTGACGGGGCAAGGGTCAGCACGGTGAACAAGGCGATGATTTGTAAAACCATAGCCACGTCGTTGGGCGAGCTAGTTCCGCGCATGGTGAAACTAACATCGGGTATAGGCAACGTCTGCGGGATAGCATTAGTAGCCCCTGCCACAATGAATGCCAGCGCAAACAGGGTTATTTTTTTCTTAACGATGATAGTTTATCCTCTAATAAATCTCGCGAGTTCTTTATGTCGTCCTTTATCTCGCCACTTTTACTGAAGAAGTTCAGGTAGCTAGCAAAGTCTTTGCGGCGTGTGAACCCAGTTTTAATAAGCGTTACGCTTGCTGGGTCTGCAATTTTATCAACTACGTTTATACCACCGTCAGTAGCACCTAGTATATATATAACATCACCAAGCTCATAGAATATCAAACTACGCTTGATGCCCACATCAACGCTACCCAGCATTCTGCCTACACCCGGAATATCTGTCCTGACGCCACCCCTCAGCAGATATTTTACCACTAAATACATCCCTAAAATCAGCACAAATATTAAAAACAGTCCAATTATCATCCGCACATACGTACCAGTGCTCACCACAGGTTGCTGACTCTGCTGGACGGGGTTGATAGGGAGTGTAAATGTTATCTGGACGGATGTATCGCCACGCACTACGCTAGGCTCAATAACAGCACCATCAAAGCTGAAGTGCAATGACTTCTTGCCGCTGTCAGTTGTGAGCCATACGCTTTTTACGCCACTGTCAAAGAAATCTTGCCTTTCAAAGTTCAAGGGTTCAGTTGTGCTGAGCACAACTACTACTTCGCTAGCGGAGGTGTTAGTAGTCACATCAGAGTAGCCCCTAGTAAAGTTCACGTTGAATATTGCGCTACTACCAATGAACTCATAAGTTAGTTCCGCACTGACTGCCTGAACGGAGGCTAGAATATACACGCACAGCAAGAGGGCAGTGCGCAGACTATATGTCATACATCCCGTCTTTGTATTTGGCAATAAGCATATCTTTCGTCAATATGTCAGTAATGCGGACAGCAAACCGCTCGTCCAACACTACCGCCTCGCCGAGTGCAAGCGGTTTATTAGCTATCAAAATATCAACGGGTTCACCAGACGTCTTAGCAAGTTTGACTACAGAACCTCTTTCCCATTTCAACATTTCGCTGATGGTGACTTTTTTGCGTCCTAGCTCAACGAAGGCGTCAAACAATACCTCGCCATACGCTTCCCTGATGTATTCCCTATCCATGTATAATCTATTGCATCACAAATTCGGTAATAAATACATCGGTTACGCGCCCGCCCGCCATAATGGTGTTAAGTCGGCGCAATATCTCCTGCCTTAGTGCAACTTTGCCCTGCATGCTAGCTACTTCGTCTGATGTCTTACCTGATAACACAGATATGATGACGTCCTTTATGCGTGCCTCCTTGACGGTTATCTCCGCTGGAAAACCAGGCTCTTTGCTAAGCTCCAGTGCAATAGATGCTTTCAGGTAGCGTTGCCCGCCCGGGTCAGCAAGATTAACTAGGAATGGCGGATAAGCCTGCATAGGACCAGGCTCAGCCACTACACTAGGGGCTACTTGGTGTGCAACTGCACCACCATCTCCCCCAGCCGTTGCTCCATCGCCGCTAGGTTTCAGCACAAACATCTTGACGGCGATACCCGCTCCCGCGAGCGCCACAAGCAATATTGTTATCAGAAGTATAGGAGACTTTTTCTTTTTAGGCTCCTCTTGTCCTTCCTCTTTTTCTTCATCTTTAGCCATATTTAACCCCTCCGCCAATCTTTCAAACAACACTCTAAATAAAAATAGAGGGCTTGTCAAGATATAATAAAGCTATGCACAACACATAAACTTTATCCAGCGTAGGCACCACTCTGCTGGGTAGTGCAATCTATAGAGAATGGCGTTTCTACACGCAAATTTGGCTACGTGTACAACATACTTCAATACTCCGCAAAAGATGAGTACAGGGCTGTGAATTGCGACATCTGTTAGCGAACCTCTATGAGTGTAGTAATTGTATAGCCTCTCGTGTAACGCATAGCCAGTTTCTGCAACCATTAAATAGTTAGAAAAAAAAGCGTGGTCTTCAAAAATATTAAGTTCAGGGCAGGTAATGCCATATCTATCCACAACATCTTTCCTAATAATTTTATTACAAAGGCTGGGATTGATGGTAGCCCGTAGCATTTCACGCCTATTAGCTAGATGACCCGTCCTTTGCAAAGTAGTATTAGCCCGCCTAGTGCGGGCGTAGCGCTCCATATCAGGGCTAGCCGCAGCTACATTCATTCCGAAAAATGCCCAGCTACACTGCTCACGTTCAATAGTATCATAGCATTTTTGACAAGCGTTTAATTCAAACCAGTCATCTGGGTCACAACTCATTATATACATGCCCGTAACCTGTTTCAAAGCAAAGTTGCGAGCGTGTCCGACACTACAATAGTCTAAATCAAAAACCTTAATGCGACTATCGTGCTCTTCATATTCCTTTATTATTTTAAGGGAATCATCTGTAGAGCCATTGTTTATAATAATAATTTCTATCTTATCAAACGTTTGATTGACTAGGGAATCTAAACATTTTCGTAAATAGATTGACGCATTATGAACAGGAACGATAACGCTGATATTAGCTGATGTTGCGCGGGGGGGGGGGGGGCAGTTATCGCTCATCATTTTTAGCCGTTCTATGGTGTTCTTGCTATTCATATGGGGATGATAGCAAATATTGTTAGATTTGACAATGAAAAAGTTATCGTCCCTTATTGTCCCGTAAGCACCCTTTAGGGTTCGTCACAGTTAAATCCGAATACGAAAAGCTACATACAAAATCTTTATGAGTAGTAAAATAAAGTCTTGACATGTTTTTAGTGTAATTGTATAAAAGTGTTATACAAGGTGACTGTTTCATATTATTTCAATTTTTTATTAGGGAAGAGGTTAATTATGTTTAGTCTCAAGCTATGTATTTATAGGTATTTTAGTGTGCGTTCACTTGCGTATAGGCTTTTGACTTGCTATTTAATTGCCAACTTCATATTTTATCCTATTTATCCTGTATTTGCTGCTGATTTACTACCTGACGGGACAACGAGAACGACCATAACGCATTCAGAGAATAATACCCCAGTGGTTAATATAGCCCCACCGAGTCAGCGTGGTGTTTCTGTGAATAGATATACTAATTACAATGTAGGTGAGAATGGGCTTATATTTAACAATACTAATATTCAAGCGTATAATCCGAGTGTAGGGAGTGTGATAGGTGGTTTGCTAGACCCCAATCATAATATAGGCAATAATCCGATGGCTAGGGTTATATTGAATGAGGTGACGGGCGATACTGGGACGAGTTTAAGGGGTATAACGGAGATATATGGTGGCAGGGCTGATTTAATTGTTGCCAATCCGCAGGGGATAACGTGTGCTGGTTGTGGGTTTATAAACACGTCAAGGCTATCAATGGTGACGGGGTCAGCGAATTTAACACCGAATGAAGATGATATAGTTGATTTTTCAATATCGTCTTATGGGATATTGAGGATAGAGGGGGTAGGGGAGACTTATTTTGGTCTTGTTGCCAATAGTTCAGCAGATTTAGTATCAAGGGTAGTTCAGATAGCTGGGAGTATAAATGCAACGGGGAACTTAAACGTACTAACTGGCAATGATAAGTATGACTATACAAGCAATACGATAACGTCTAACAATGTGGGAACATTAGATAATAGGACGACAGGCAATGTTGAGATTGCGGTGGATAGTGTAGCATTAGGTGGGATGTATGCTGGTAAGATAAGGATAATTGCGACAGAGAGAGGTTTTGGGATAAACACACCAAGCGACCTGTTAGCAACGACTGATGGGTTAGAGATAACGGCAGACGGGGATATAGTATTTAAGAATGCGACTAGTGCAAAGGACGTAGCTGTAACGTCAAATAGTGGCAAAGTAGAGGCAAAGGGGACTGTTTATGCGCAGGATAATGTGAGCATATCAGCGGGAACGTCATTTATAAACACGAATACAGGGCTTATATCAGGGAATAACATATTGTTAAACGTAGCAGATAATATTAGTAATGTAGGTCATATAGGAGCATTAAGAGATTTAACAGCAAACACAAGCACGTTTAACAACTATGGACAGCTAGTAAGTGGCAGGAACATGGATGTAACAACTGCAACTGATTTTATAAACTATTGGCAACAAGACCAAAATAAGTCTCCCCTACCCCCTCTATCCTCAATATCCCATAAGACGATATTGAAAAATCAACTATATCATCTTCATTCGGTGTTAAATTCGCTGATGGTGACTTTTTTGCGTCCTAGCTCAACGAAGGCGTCAAACAATACCTCGCCATACGCTTCCCTGATGTATTCCCTATCCATGTATAATCTATTGCATCACAAATTCGGTAATAAATAC
>NZ_BAAIHG010000047.1:0-10130 GCF_054655775.1 Candidatus Termitispirillum reticulitermitis
AACCTGCTGAAAAAGAATTACGAGGGCTATAAAACTGGATGAGGGGGATGAACTGATGGGTTCATTACTCACGTCTGATGACGACAAGATATTTATGGCGTCTAGGCATGGCAAGTCTATACAGTTTTTTGCTAAAGCCGTTAAGACGCGCAAGCGTATGGCTGGCGGTATGCGCGGTATGCGTCTATCAGGTGGCGACAGGCTGGTATCGTTAGAGGTTATCAACGATAATGGGGCTATAATGTCTGTCACCGTTAATGGCTATGGCAAGCGGACGGAGTTGTCCGAATATCGCGAGCAGTCAAAAGGTGGTAGTGGAGTAAAGCTTGCTAATATTACTGCTAAAACTGGCGATATAGTGGGAGCTATGCAAGTGCAACCTAACGATGATGTAATGCTAGTGACTAAGAGTGGCAAAGCAATTCGTTTTGCTGTTAGAAATATATCGGTCGTAGGTAGGGCGACACAAGGTGTGCGACTAATGGACACTGGTGGCGATGAGATAATATCAATAGCGGTAATACGCGACAATGATGATGAGCAACAAGATTAGAAACTTTAACAATTCCCCCTCTTTAGAGGGGAGATTGTTAAAAATAACGCAAAATTATAGGAACGTTTTATAGTCCTCGTAATTCTTTTTCAGCAGGTTAGGCGTATCTAGTCCATAAGGGCAATGAGCCTTGCAATGTCCGCAACCTATGCAGTTGTTGATTTTAGACATTTTTTCCTGCCACTCAGGGGTGAGCCATAGTGCAGGGACGGAACGACGTAACATTAGCGACATACGTGCACAGCTAAATATCTCAATACCAGCAGGGCAGGGCAAGCAGTAACCGCAAGCACGGCAAAACTCACCCGATAACTCAGCTCTATCCTTTTCAATGCGTTTTTTCATCTCTTCTTCGGGGATAATTGAGCCAGTTATTGCTTTTACTAGACCGGTCAGTTCGTTCTCACGTTGAATACCCCAAATAGGCACGACATTCACGAGCATTGCAAGCCAGCTACGCGACAAGGCAAGGTCAGTAAGCAACCCTCCACTCAACGCTTTCATAGCAATAAAACCAACATTTTTCTGCATACATAGCTGAGTAAGCTCTACTTCCTCTGGGGTGGATAGATAGTTTATAGGGTATTGCAGGATATCGTATAGTTCGCTTTCCGCCGCTTCTTTCGCGATATGGCGACGATGGTTAGTTATGCCTATGAAACGGATTTTCCCTTGTTGCCTAGCTTCTAGCATAGCTTCATACATACCGGTGCCGTCATCGGGCTTAGGACAGTAATCGGGGTTATGAAATTGGTAAACGTCAATATGGTCTGTCTTTAGCAGGGTTAGGCTAGTTTCTAAATCTTTCCAAAAAGCGTCTGGGGTCTTCGCACCTGTCTTTGTTGCAAGTATAAAACTAGAACGCCTATACGCTATAGCTTTGCCGATTTTTTCTTCGCTGTCAGTATAAGCGCGGGCAGTGTCAAAATAGTCTATGCCACTATCAAGTGCCCGCTGTAGTATTGCTACCGCAGTTCTCATGTCTGCTCGTTGCAACGGCAACGCACCGAAACCGTCTTTATTTACAAAGAGTCCTGTCCTGCCAAGTTTAGCTTCTAGCATAAGTCTAATCCCCCTAAATAAATATAGGGTGATGATATAACGTTATTTCTAACTTGTCAATAAAACATCTGGCAATTATACTTGACTGGACTAGAAACAAATAAATTATGCTTGACGAAAGCACGTCAAATATGCTCCTGTGATAGCTCATAAGCCAATAAAAAACTTTGTAAATTTAATCAAGGTTATTTTTACAAAGTTGACGAGTGAAAACTCCCTCCACTTAGACGGGTGAGGAAAAGTCCACCCTTACAGCTTATAACGTTTCTTTGACAAGTGAAAATATTCGTGATATAAGGGATAAAAAACGTGTAAAAATAACCTTGGTTTATTTTACAAAGTGAAAAGAGGGGTGAATAGCAGTGTTTTATAGCAATTTACAGGATTTTGTCAACAAGTTTAGACATCTATTCTTTGTTCTCATATCATTAGCAGTCATTGTTTGTATCTATGCGCTGCTGTCGTTCGTCTTTGTAGGCAGAACAGATGCAGTGCCTCTGAAGTGGCAGAAACATTTAGAAATATCACAACAAGAACTATATAAGAACCTAGACAACTTCAGCATAGTTGGCGTGGACAAGAATGTTCTACGTAGCGATGTATCTGATAACTCTAGCATAATCGTTGATTTAGGTAATAGGGCGACAAAAGACTACAAGCGGGTATCATTGCTTATATCTAGGCTTAATACGACTAATAGCAGATTTAGGGCAGCATGGCTATCATTTGTTGATAAATCGGGCAGGCAGACTAATAGAACCTTTGGTATGCTAAGAGATGGGTTTAACTCATCAAAGGCTGTAAAAGGGAATATTCCCGAGCAGTTCACAATAACCTTATCAAGCGAAAAGAGCGGTTTTTCTATGGAGGTTGAACGAGCATATTTAAGCAAATATTCTGTGTTGCCAAACAAGTTTATTCCCCCTTTTATCATACTTTCGCTGTTTGCGGTAGCTATATCTTGGTGTTGCTTTTACAAGGGACTGCACAGGTGGGTGCTGGCTAAAAACTGGGCGTTATTTGCTATTATAGTCGCCATTCAACTGATGTTTGTAGCCTACTATAGAGACCAAGCTAAGGGTAATATTGGCGAGGAAATGTCCATAATTGTGACTGCTAATCGTGCTGAAACGATTTTCGCACTCATTCCTAACACTGTTGATAGGGTATATAATGACTTTGGTGCTGGTAGTGTCTGGCATTCCTCTCAGGACTTGTTTAATTCTGTAACGGCACAGCCGAATGAAGGGTTATCTCATTTGAATAGGTTGAGAGCTAGGCAACCAGAACATTCTATTACACACTATATTCAACTTCACCTAGCTTCAATGCTATTTCCCAATACTTTTAGCTATTGGCTAGGAGTGTTGTTGAATATCCCTTACTATTTGGGAACGTGCATTCTTTTATACGTCATATCGAGACGTTTCCTGTCGGGCAGGCTTGCTCTACTGCCCCTTGTTTTCTATGGTTTCAGTGCTGCTGGTATTTACACGCCTACCTTTGCTCGCTCATATATGCTATCAGCGTTCTTTTGTGTTTTGTCTATTTATTTGTTATTGAACATGTTGGATGGTTCTAGGTTAACAAAAAGGTTTTATCTGCTGCTCGCACTCACATTCTTTTTAGGTTTTGATGCACATAATTACTTTTTGTTATGGTTCGCGGGTATATCCGTTGTGCCTGTTGTGCTACTGTTCTATCGCAAACGTTTTATGGATATTGCTAAATGTGCAGTTGCTCTTGTAGCCAGCTTTACTGCATATATGCTCTTTGCGGTGCATTCGTTTGCTATATCACATGCCGTAACTTATTATAGTATTAGCACACACTTAAAAAGATTTTCTGAAGCCTTTACTCTTATAGCAAACGGATTTGGAGCGATATTCTGGTGCATTTTTGTAATTGCTGTTATAGGTTTCTTATTCTATAACAAAGCTAAAATATATGTCTATTCTGATGTTTCAGAGCCAGAGCATAGCTTTAGTCAACAACCGTTAGCATTGCAGGGACTTGCTGTGCAACTGTGTGTTTCTATGGCGATAGGCATATTCGCCTACATACTGGCAAATGTTTTAATATCAGATTATCCCTCTACCCCTATTTGGCGTTACTTGGCAATATCTCCAGCGATAGCTTTATTGCTAATACTATTTATAAATGAACTTATTAGCCGAGTGGTATATGATATTCCCCTATATCGCCAGCTATTTGCGGGTATGGTGCTGATAATTTCATTTATAGGTTTTTATAACAGAGTAGAACCTATTAAAATAACTGGATACTATGAGCGTGCCAACTATGCAAAAATTGCTGAACCATACAGGGATATAGCAGCTATCTGCATATCATATACAGACAATAGGATACTTGCTATAATGAATCTTCGTGAGGCTATAAGTATAAAGCCTGATAGCATTGCAGAGCTTGACAAAGCCCTAGAGCACGTGAAAGACGATAAAAGCGTGGTTGTATATTTTGGAGCAGATACAGGCTGGGAGCCTAAGTGGGCTGAGTATAGACAGTTTATCATAGACGCTATGCACCAACGTGGCTACACAAAACGTGTGCCCTTCATAGACGGTGTCAGCTGGATATTCTCAAAATAATCAGCCACCGCTATCTCATCAATATTGCCAAACATCTTTCATTTTTATTTGTTTTCTGTTAGAATGCAAAATTATATTTATTGGAGGGCATGTTAGAACTATGAAAGTGAAATTTTTATTGGCAGTATTTGCGGTTTGCGCAATGCTTGCGAGTGTTAGTTGCGGTAAGAGCAAAGGGGACGAGCTTGTAATTGGTGTCCAAGGTCCAGAAACTGGTAGCATTGCTATCTACGGGCTATCAGACCTAAGTGGTGCTCAACTGGCAGTAGATGAAATCAATGACAAAGGTGGTATCAACGGGAAGAAGTTAAAACTTGTTCACTACGACAGTCGTGGCGACAAGACAGAAGCGGTTAACGTTACCCAACGCCTGATTAACAACGACAAAGTTTGCGCCATATTAGGCGAAGTTACGTCTGGAGCGATGTTTGCCATAGGTAAGATAGCAAACGACAGTGGCACAGTTGTATTATCAGCAGGTGCTACGGCTGAGGGTGTAACAGACAATATGCCGTTCGTTTTCCGCGATACATTGCTTGATAGCGATGGTGCTCCGCAGACAATCAAGTTCTTGACGGCAAATAAGAATTGGAAGAACTTCGCCATTATAACATCTGTCAACAATGACTACTCTGTTGGATTGTCCAAAATATTCAAGGAATCTATCCTAAGTAACGGCGGCAGTGTTGTGGCTGAACAGTCTATCAGTGATGGCGATACTAATATATCGGCACAGATAACGGCTCTTAAGAACAAGACTTTTGATGCGGTAGTTTTTTCTGGCTACTACCAAGAGGCAGCTTTAATATTGTTAGAACTCCGCAAACAAGGGATAAAAGTTCCGCTCGTGGGTGGCGATGGTTTGCAATCAGCAGAAGTCTTTAACGTGGCTAAAACAGCATCCTTTGGCTCGGTGTTCTTTGCAGGATTTGCTCCTAATGCTGATGTGCCTGTAATAAAGGAGTTCATCTCTAAGATGAACAAGCAGAAGAAAACTGCCGATATGTTCAGTGCACAAGGTTACGATGGTATATATTTATTTGCCGAAGCTATGAAAAAATCTGGCATGAACGACTGCACCAGCAAAGAACAACGCGATAAAATGCGGGCGGAGCTTGCTAGTACAAAAGATTTTCAAGGCGTATCTGGCAAGATGAGCTTTGATGAACAAGGCAATGCTAGGAAAGTCCCTTTTGTTCAAGAGTTCGTGGATGATGGCAAGGGTGGATACTCATGGAAGTTGATTAACTAGACTCAAATGGGCTAGCAATACAATAGGCGGAGGCATCTATGCCTCCGCCTACTTTATGAATATTATAAGGCATTATAAGATAAAAAAGATAAAAAAGAAAATCTAATCAATATATTATCTTGAAATTGTTAAAAATATTTGCTATCATTGAAAATTATTATGGTTATTCAGCAATTATTGAATGGACTTACGCTCGGCGGCATTTATGCTCTGATTGCGCTCGGCTATACTATGATTTACGGCATAGTTAAGCTCATTAACTTTGCACATGGCGATGTGTTTATGCTAGGTGCATTTGTGGGTTTCTATGTGGCAGTTCATTTTAGTAGCAATTTTATAGTGGTTATATTGGTTGCAATGGCTTTCTGTATGTTGCTTGGTCTTCTCATAGAGCGGACTGCCTACAGACCTCTGCGCTCTCCCAGTGCTAGTAACCTTATAGGCACAGTTATCATGGTGGGCGTGATAGCGGCGGCTGCCTTTCTTGGCAGAAATGGAATGAATACGTTATTTACGTCTGCAGTATTTTATGAGGGACTTGCGCTTATCGGTGTGGTGATATTTTTACTGGCAAAGGGTAAAATTCGCGTTAAGCATGCTGGTGCTAGTGGCACTTCCCGCATCAATGCACTAATTACTGCTATAGGTATGTCTATAGTGCTATCTAATACGGTGGCTATTATAAATGGACCCCAGCGCGTAACGTTCCCTCCTGTATTGGAGCTAGGTAGCTGGAACGTAGCGGGGATGAATATATCGGGTTTGCAACTTTTTATCATCACTGCCTCGTTAGTTTTGATGTTTATATTATATTTTATTGTCCACAAAACAAAAGCCGGTATGGCTATGCGCGCAGTCTCTCAAAACATAAATGCGGCTAGACTTATGGGTATAAACCCTGATAAAGTTATCGGTTTTACATTTGCGCTCGGCTCCGCACTTGCGGCTGCGGCTGGGGTGCTGGTGGGAGTATTCTACACCGTAGCAGACCCTAATATGGGTTCTATGTATGGCTTGAAAGCATTTGTTGCTGCAGTATTCGGCGGTATCGGTAGCCTACCGGGAGCTATGGTTGGCGGATTTGCGCTCGGTGTGGCAGAAGTGTTCGGCGTGGCGTTTATAGCACCAGCTTTTAGGGATGCTATCGCATTCGGCATACTGATACTAGTGCTTATAATTAAGCCTACCGGCATATTCGGCAGCAACGTTAAAGAGAAGGTGTAAAGTATATGGACGCAATATTTAATAGCTATACGTTGCAGATAATAACTATGTGTTGCATAAACATAATAATAGTGCAGGGGCTTAACCTAATATCGGGTATTACGGGTCAGCTGTCTCTTGGACACGCCGCATTTATGAGTATTGGCGCATATACTGTGACACTGCTAATGCTAGACCTGAACGTTCCCTTTTGGCTTGCCCTGCCACTCGCAGGACTCATTGCGGGGCTTGCAGGCTTTATGTTGGGAGTGCCTATATTAAGACTACGCGGAGACTATTTGGCAATATCCACGCTGGGTTTTGGAGAAATCGTGCGTGTTCTATTTCTAAATAGCACTACAACGCATGGCGCACTTGGCATAAGTAGCATTCCCCATTACACTACGCCACTTATAAGCGTTATACTCGCGATAGTTGGTTTTATTGTAATGTTCAACCTAACAAATTGCCGTTTTGGGTTGGCACTGCGCGGCATACGTGAGGACGAAATCGCCGCAGAGATGATGGGCGTTAATATCGCTAAATATAAAATGCTCGCTTTTGCTATAGGCACTGGTTTTGCTGGTATAGGCGGGGCGTTATATGCATGCCAGATAACGTTTATAAGCCCAGGAGATTTTGCCTTCACCCGCTCGTTTGAACAGCTGTCTATGCTGGTGCTAGGCGGAACAGGTAGCCTGCTCGGTGTGGCAGCTGGCGTTATTATCTTGACTGTAATACCAGAGGTGTTGCGGTTTGCTACCGAATATCGGATGGTTATGTATGGGCTAGCACTGCTTATCATAATGGTGTTCAGACCGCAAGGGTTGTTCGGCAACATTCGCGTGAACTTATAGAGGATATGCTATGACACCACTACTAGAACTACGTGATATATCTATCCAGTTTGGCGGCTTAAAGGCAGTGTCAAACCTGTCGCTCACAATAGAACGGGAGCAGATAGTAGGGCTTATCGGTCCTAACGGTGCAGGCAAAACGACAGTATTTAACCTAATCACGGGTATCTATAGACCTACCGCTGGGGGAGTGTTCTTTAACAGCGAAAACATTAACAAAAAACGTTCTTATGAACGCACGTGGCTGGGCATTGCACGCACATTCCAGAATATACGTCTGTTTAAGCAACTGACCGTTGCTGAAAATATAATATTTGCTATGCACTACAATAGAGATATTGGTATATTCTCGTCAATGCTACGTTTGCCACACTTTTGGCGTGAGCGGAACGAAGTCAACAAAAAGGCTAATGAATATTTAGAATATATCAATATGCTTGATATGCGGAACGAGCGGGCAGAAAACTTGCCGTATGGCAGGCAACGTGAACTTGAAATAGTCCGTGCCATAGCTACAGGTGCAGAACTGCTGTTGCTTGATGAACCAGCAGCAGGTATGAATCCACAGGAAACAAAACAACTAATGCGCTTTATAGACAAGGTTCGCAATGATATGCACAAATCAGTGTTGCTTATAGAGCATGATATGGGGCTTGTAATGGGCATATCAGACAAAGTAGCCGTGCTGGACTATGGACAAAAGATAGTTGAGGGCAAACCCAGCGAGGTGCAGCATAATAAGAAAGTAATAGAGACCTACCTTGGCAAGGGGGACGACGATGCTGAAAGTTAAGAATCTAAAAACAAACTACGGCAAGATACAGGCTCTGCACGGGGTGTCAATAAATGTTTATAAGGGCGAAATCGTTACCATTATAGGTGCGAATGGCGCAGGCAAGACCACTCTGCTAAACACCATAAGTGGCATATTAAAAAGCTCTGCTGGGAAAATCAGCTTTAATGGCACTGATATAACCAACGTTCCCGCAGAGAAAATCGTCCGTGCAGGGCTGGTGCAATCGCCTGAGGGCAGACAGATATTTCCACTGTTAAACGTTGAAGAAAACTTGCAACTTGGAGCATACCTGCGAGCAGATAAAGAACGTATAGATGAGGATTTAAGGCGTGTTCACGAGATGTTCCCCCGATTGAATGAGAGACGTAAACAGCTCGGTGGCACTCTGTCGGGCGGTGAGCAACAGATGCTCGCTATCGGCAGGGCACTTATGAGCAAACCTGAACTATTGCTACTTGATGAACCTTCGCTTGGATTATCGCCGATATTTGTTCAGCAGATATTTGAGGTAATCCGTGAGATAAACTCACAGGGCACGACTATCCTACTAGTAGAGCAGAATGCACACGTAGCACTGCAAACAGCAGATAGGGGTTATGTAATCGCCACTGGACAAATCATAATGGATGATGACGCTAAAGCTCTGCTGAAACATGATAGCGTCAGAAAGGCATATCTGGGTGGTTGATTCTTAGAGAAAAATTTCCCCCTCCGTAATACCGCCACCACCTTCTACGAGCACACGTATATCTCTAAGTTCAGTGTTAACATCGCTTAACCCAATAAGGTTAGTTACTGCATCAACTCGCCACCGCTATTACCGCTGTAGAGTGTTTTACCGCTTATTCACGCAACTTGTTTAGCCTACCTTGCAGAAAATATATCATATCGGTAATCAATTTTTCTTGCCAGTCTTGCTGGATGGGTGTTAGTGCAAATAGTTCGTAAGGCTCTCTATCTAGTGCTTCTGCTATTTTTTCAAGCATAGAATCTGTTGGAAATCTCTTCTCTTTCTCTATCAGAGCGATATAGTTGGTGGACGTGTCCACCCTGTCGGCTAATTTGGCTTGTGAATAGCCAAGTTGCGCCCGACAGGCTTTCATATTAGTAGCAAGCAAACTTCTCAATCGTGTCATTGTCATCACTCTACGTTATATTTATTTTTAATTATATAACATAAAGGTATTGACACAACGTTCGTATTGCCATATAAAATACCCTTAATATAACTTATAGTTATTAAATATTAGTTTTTTAGCTATTTATATAACTATAAGTCATATAACGATATGTTCATGCAAAGTGAACACGATGAAAAGGGGGTTAGGAAAAGATATGCAAAATAATGATATAGTTGTAGTCTTTGCTTGTGATGCCAATTACCTGCCTTATGCAGGGGTAGCAATCTGCTCGTTAATAGCCAACAGTTCTAGTGAAAATAATTACAAAATCTATATTTTGACATCAAGCGATAACTTGGTCACTGCTCATGTTGACAAAATACGCAGGTTGGCAGAAACGCACAATAATATAACAATTGAAGTGAGGGATGTAGGTTCTGCTATAAGCAAAGAAACAGCCACGATGTTTTATACAAGTTCCTATATTGTTCCTTCGTCCTATTACAGGCTATTCATATCAGATGTGCTGACTGAATATGATAAGGCACTCTATTTAGACTGCGACATTATTATACACGCTGATGTTGCAGAATTATTCAGGACATCGCTTGAAGAATATACGCTTGGTGCTGTGCGTGACTACCTTTCTTACTTCCATTGGTTGCAAAATGACGCTC
>NZ_BAAIHG010000048.1:0-9440 GCF_054655775.1 Candidatus Termitispirillum reticulitermitis
CCCTATGTGCCCAACACAACTTTATTAAAAAGAACTTTAATCAAACAGAAACGGGTAAAAAGATGTTCATTCGTCTCTATGAGCTTGCACAGAAAAATAATAACACCGGGTTAGAACAATTCTGCACTGATATACTAAACGTCTATAAAAAGCACGACATAAACGGGCATATTGAATGGAATAAGTAGTATTAGGCTGTTAGAAAGCTAGCCCAATCCTCGCCCCTTTCAGCAAGCCACCAGCCTTAAGGTCAACTCCACGTATATCCAGCGTGCTCACTGGAATGTATTGCACAAACCCGCTTAAAATCACATTTTTATAGTATAGATTTACACCAGTCGCTACCGCAGGCACAACCCTGTAAGAATGGTCTGCGTGTAATTCAACGCCATCCCTTTTGCCCTTGCCGCAAATCACGCATTTATAGCCGTCTCGCTCAAATATTTCCTTTCTCTGTGTTGGTGTGAAGTCCTCTAGTGCTCTAATGTTTGCCTTGTCAGGGTCATATTTATAAACACCTTTGGCAATTTTGATTAAAAACCCGTTTTGGGCTAGTTTTCTAATAGCCCTATCGGGGTCGCGCAAAACAGCACCTGTTCTCTCTTTATATGCTCTAACAGCCCAGTCAACGACTTCTGGGTGTTCTATATCCCTATTGGGATTATTTTTAAAGAACTCAACAATAATATCGTTCTGCGATAGTGTTTTATTAGGCATACTGTAGCTCGTCTGATATGTTATATTGATTTATATGCGCCTCTTGAATCAAGCGTTTTATTGCTATATCGCAATAGTCTTTATCTATTTCAATACCCACACCCCTGCGTTTGTGCATATATGCGGATATAAGAGTTGAGCCACTACCCAAAAATGGGTCTAAAACCACATCGTCTATAAAACTAAGCAACTTTATGCAACGTTTAGGAAGTTCCAGCGGGAATGCTGCGGGATGTCCGCCTGCCCCCTTTTTATTCTGCCCCTGAAATGTCCATAAACCATTTGTCCAGTTCATAAATTCCTCTTTTGTTATATCGTTTTCCCTGCTACCGCCTAACTTTTTCCAGCTATCTTTATATAGCACTACTATCAGCTCAACTGGTGCTATAACATACGGGGCGGAGGCTGACATATACGACCCCCATGCTGTGCGACGAGAGATATTGCCCTCATTCCAAACTATAGTTGAATGATATTTCCAACCGATGTCTTTAGCAATCTGTGTAATATCAGCACCAACTGGCTTTTGTCCCCCCTTGTTCTTATCAAGCGGGATATTCAATAGAAAACGTCCATCATCTTTGGCAAAGCGGAAACATTGGCTAATCCATTTATGCGAAAACTCTAAATAATCATCATAAGATAAAGCGTCGTCGTTGGATTTATAATTTATATCAACATTATATGGTGGCGAAGTGACTATCAAGTCAATGGAGCTATCAGCAACAGCATTAGTCACCAGAATATCAGCATTGAATATAGTTATATTGTTGGCTTCAAAATAAGGAATTTCTGTAAAATTGCACATATTTGATTATACACAACCATTTCTTGCTTGTCAAGAAACTAGTAATTTGAGAGCCAGCGTCTTGAAAGATAGCGTCTCCCCGCTAGTATTGCTTGGCAGAAGAACGTAAAGTTCATCGCCCACCAGATGCCCACTGCGCCGTAGCCTAGCACTATGCCGAAAATATATGCTATCGGTATCCTAAACACCCATAGGCTTATTAGGTGATAATACATCAGCGCACGGGTATCGCCTGCGCCCATCAAAGCTCCGCCAAACATCAGGTGCGCCGCTACAAATGGCTCTGAAATCATCACTATTCGCAGATATTTTGTTATCTCTTGCAACACCAACCCGTCAACCTCGCCATTAGTTCCCTTAGCGGCTAGCAGGTTAGCCAGCGGTGTCGCACCCATAATAACCGCAAGGGTAATGACAGTTATGCAAAATACGCCCACAATAGTCGTGAGTAGTCCCATAGTGAATGCATCGTCTGGTTTATTCTCCCCTAGCAGGTGACCCACCAGCACCGCATTAGCCATATTGAATGCGAACGCCGGCATAAAGATGACTGCCTCTATACGTAGTCCCGCAGTCAATGCAGCCATAGTTTCTGTGCTGTTTTCTGGTAGCATACCCACTATGGCAAAGATTAGTATCCCCGATATTTGCCAGTTGCACGATACTATTGCACTGGGCCAGCTAATACGGGCAATTTTGCTGGCAATCTCACGTGAAAAATCCCTACTCAGCTTTATAAATCGCCACTTCATCAGCTTCAGCATCTGCCAACCTGTGATGAAGAAAGCGAACAGCCATGCAACGGCGGTTGACAGGGCTATGCCCGCCTCGCCGATAGGTGTGTAGAACACAAAAACTATATTGAGCGTGATGTTTATAATACCTGCTGCAATCATAGCTGCCATAGACGTGTGCACTAGCTGGCAGGCGCGCAAGATGCCATTGAAATGTTGCACCATTAGCTGAAAGAAGATACCGCAACAATATATATGAACTAGATTCACCGCTTTGCGGCGCACCTCGTCTGCCACGCCGAAATGTTCTATGATAAACGGGGATATTAGCACTGACAGGAGCGTAATTACAAGCGCACAGCCACTAGCTATGGTGATTGCTGTTAATATTGCGCGGGGCAATTTCTTTTCGCGCTCGTCTGAGCCGTGCACACGTGATATGGTGGCTATAGTGCCGACTGTAAGGGCGTAGATGACGAAAGCTACCATATAGTAGGATTGGTTCGCCAGTCCGACCGCCGCTTGTGTTTCTTTACCGAGCAAACGGGCGACTAGGACATCTGTCATACTCATAGCAAAATCAAAGAATAGTATGACAAGCATCGGCGCGGTGGCGTGCCAGCTTTGTTTGATGAACTGCTTGTATTTAGCGTTCATTAAATACTTCACAAAAACGCTTTTTAGCTTTATAATCATAAAGTATTTTAGCATATAACGCTATGAGGTTTCAATGTTATTACGATTTCACGTGTTGTTAGAGATATTGGGAACGCTATTCTTCGTAGTTGCCTTTATTATGGGGCTAATATACTGTCTTGCTGAACGCTCGCTCAAAAACAGGCAACTGGGCGGACGGTTGCTCTCGCGCATTTCGTCTCTATCGGCTGTTGATAGGTTTAACACTCGTTCGCTTTATGCGGGCTTTGTCTCATACACGCTAGGTATTATTGTTGCGGTGGGGTGGATTATCACAACGCCAATAATAGTTTGGTCTAATGAGTTAATATCTAAGATTGTTATAGCTTTGTTTGTGTGGCTGGTGGTGCTTGCAACTATCATAGTAAAGCATAGGCACCGCTTGAGTGCCAGACAAACTGCTCTTGCCTCTATTACAGGCTTTATCAGTGTCATTGTAGTCTATGGCACAGTGGTGTATTTCGTAGCGGGTATTTAGTGCTGACTGCTGGGGTAGATGAGGTCGGGAGGGGTTCGCTTGCGGGACCTGTGGTAGCTTGTGCAGTGATTCTGCCACTAGGCTATGAAAATCCCAATATTAAAGATTCTAAAAAGTTAACAGCTAAAAAACGTGAACACTTAAACAAACTCATCAGGGAAAAGGCAATATCAGTAGGCATAGGCGTAGTATCTAATGAAGTGATAGATTCTATTGGCATCGTCCCTGCCACAAAACAGGCGATGCATGAGGCTATCGCACAGCTGAATGTAGTTCCAACCAATATTATAATAGACGCTGTTGAGTTAGATAACTTGCCCTGCCCATACATACACCCATTTAAGGCGGAAGATAAATATATCTGCGTGGCGGCGGCATCCATTGTGGCAAAGGTTTATCGCGATAGCCTTATGGCGAGGCTTGCTGCTATTTATCCGCACTATGGCTGGGAGCGAAATAGCGGCTATGGCACTAAGCTACACTATCAGGGTATTACGGACTATGGGCTAACACCGTTGCACAGGCGTTCATTTCTGAAAGGTTTTCATTGATAAACTAACCCGTCCGCGCTCTTTATCTATGCCAAGCACACGCACCTTGACGTGGTTGCCAACTGAAACAACATCTTTCGGGTTCTTAACAAAGCTATCTGACAGTTCCGATATATGCACCAGTCCGTCACTTTTTAGTCCGATGTCAACAAATGCACCGAAATCAACTACATTAGTGACGCGCCCCTCTAGCCGCATCCCTTCTTTCAAGCTGTCCAGCTCCAACACGTCCCGCTTAAACACCACTGGTTCTAGGCTATCGCGCACATCTCTATTGGGCTTTTTCAAACTATCCACAATATCGGAAAATGTCCATGCGCCGATGTTTAATGGGTCTTTCTTTATATCGTATTTATGAAGCTCTGATAATGACTGCTTTTCTAATAGTTTTTTCACTGCATCGTAGCTTTCGGGGTGTATGAATAGTGCATCCAGTGGCTCATTACCGCCATATACCTTTAAGAACCCTGCGCACTGCTTGAACACCACCTCGCCTATACCGGCAACATCTTTTAGCTGCTGTCTGTCTGTGAAACCCCCGCTTGCTGTTCTATGGTTGACAATAGCTTCAGCCACCCCGCTGTTCAGTCCTGATACATAGCTTAATAGTTCTGATGATGCGGTGTTGACATCCACCCCTACGTTGTTGACTACGTCCTCTACTACGCCTGTCAATGCCTTTTCTAACTTATTAGAGTTGACATCGTGCTGATACATACCCACGCCGATTGCACGGGGTTCAATCTTCACAAGCTCCGCCAGTGGGTCTATTACCCTGCGAGCGATAGATATTGCCCCGCGTATAGTCAGGTCTAAATTGGGGAACTCCCTAATAGCCGCCTCGCTTGCTGAATAGACGCTCGCTCCAGCCTCGCTGACTATGGTATATGCGGCATTCAGTTTCTCATCAGCCAATGCCTTTGCTACAAACTCCTCAGTTTCACGGCTTGCAGTGCCGTTGCCGATAGCGATACCATTGACGCCATATTTTATCAGCATTTCAGCAAGTTTTGCCTTGCTCCCCTCATAGTCCTTATGCGGAGCTGTTGGATAAATTACCCCGTAGTCTAGCAACTGTCCTGTTTTACTGACAACGGCAAACTTACAGCCTGTCCTGAACGCTGGGTCTAGCCCTAACATTGTCTTATCTTTTACAGGTGGGGTCATAAGCAGATGTTTTAAGTTATCGGCAAATATAGCTATAGCGCGTTCCTCACCAGCCGCCTTTAGGTTAGAGCGCACTTCGGACGTAATGCTAGGAAGCAGATGGACTTTTACCGCTCGTTTCAGGCAGCGTTCGGTGTGGGTGTTAACAGCCATACTGACGAATGCTGACGTGCTTGCTTTTGCTATGCAGTCATTTTCGTTGATGTCAACGCTTACTGATAAAATGCCCTCACGCTCGCCGCGAAATATAGCCATTGTGCGGTGCGGAGGGATAGTGGATATGCGTTCGGAGAAGTTGTAATAGTCTTCGTAAGCTGTTCGTTCGCTGGTAATGCCTGTATGCGTTGATGATAGGACTGCTTGTTCTTGGAACAGCTTGCTGATAATATGCCGCAACTCTATATTCAGCGATATTCGTTCTGTGATAATATCACGTGCCATACTAACGGCTACGTCTGTATCTGGAACCAGCTCGTTTATATACTTTCGCGCCTCGTCGTCTAGGGTTGATAGTTTAACATTAGTGCAGATATAGTCTGCTAATGGTTCTAGTCCCGCTTCTCTAGCTATAAGACCTTTAGTTTTGCGCCTACTCTTGAATGGGGCGTATAGTTCCTCAATGATAGTTAAAGTGTCGGCGTTTAGTATAGCCTGTTTCAGTTCATCTGTGAGTTTGCCTTTAGTGTCTATCAGGCGCAGGACTTCATTTTTGCGCTTTTCTAACTCGGTTAGATATGTGTAGCGGTCTATTACCGCGCGGATGTCAATTTCGTTCATGGCACCCGTCTGTTCTTTGCGATAGCGGGCGATGAATGGGATGGTATTTCCGTCCATGTATAGTGCTATAAGAGCGGCTATGTGTCTGGGGTTGAACGAAAACTCATTAGTTAGTTTGTTTAACATAGACTATATGATACAATAATTCCATTCAACGAGCAAACCCCTCTGCCTATCAGCTGTTAATACCCTAATTGCCCCCTCTTTCCGTAGTGTGAGAGGGAATAAACAAGGCTTTGACAGAGGATGAGAAAGTTTTTTGATTTCCCCTCCCTTGTGGGGGAGGGGAAAGAAAGACTGGTTATCTGTTTATCAGTTGCAGTGCTGTTTGTGGCAGTTGGTTTGCCTGTGCCAGCATTGCTACTGCGGCGTTCACCAATATCTGGTTCTTCGCAAAGTTTGACGATTCGTCTGCTACGTCTAGGTCGCGTATGCGAGACTCTGCCGCTATTAGGTTTTGTTTGCCAATGCTCAAATTCTTTATAGTGTATTCCAACCTGTTGATTTGTGCACCCAAAGTTGCCCTAGCATGGTTCAGTTTCTCCAATGCTTGGTCAAACTTCGTAATAGCCTTTTGCGCATCTTCCATAGTTACAACGTACGCATCGCTGATTTCCAGTGCTACGCAGTCCAACCTACCAATACTGATGTCAAGCGTTTGTCCTTCGTTAGCACCTGCTTGAACGGATGTTGGTTTGCTGACTATATGCACATACACATCATCATATTGTATAGGCTTGAATAGCATCTTGTCATAAGATTGGTCATAATATGCGGTAATGCCTATGTTTGCACGGAAACGCACATCAGCACCGGGGATTATTCCGCGTAACCTGTAGTCTGATACAGTATCAGAGCCTACTAAGTCGCCTGTATGGGCGTCCTTGACGGTTATTTTTACCATGCTGGGGACAGATTTTTGTATCTGTGCGATAGATAGCGCATTCAACACATTTTCATCAGCTACAAACCTTATGTCCGACTGTTCGCCTGTGAGTGCACTTTGTATTACAATAGTGCCGGGCACTGCATTATTGCCACTTGAACTTTGCGCACCAGGCTCAATATAGCGTATGAGGTCTGAAAGCTGGACATCTGCGCTCATATTCAGTGATTCTAAGGCTGCGCGTAGCTTATTGACAAAATCGTCAATAGTGTCATCACCCTCAATAGTGACGGTAGCCATACCATCGTTGCCATAAATATCTAAATATTGCGTATTATCTAGCAGCATACGTCCATCAGCATTAGTAAATAAGCCAATATCTTTCAGTTTTACATTAGACGCCGCAACAGTCCCTTTGGCAAAGGCATCTAACGTCACCGTGCCACTGATAAAACCATTAACAGAGTAGTCCTTGTCAAACCTGATAGTTGATACTTGGAACTTGCCATTGTCTATGGTGACAGCTGTTATCTGACCACCCTGCGTCTTACCATTCTGTAATATCACTGCAGGACCAGTAATGACAGCAGTGGAAACAGCGTGGACTGGCCAGTCTGGTGCGGTAGCTGCTCCTTGGGTTATTGTCGTCCCAATACTAGGTATGGTCACAGCCGCTAGAGTATCGTCAGCAAGGGTGAAATTAGTACTGTTAACACCCGCCTGAACGCTGAACAGCATTTTATCGCCGGCAATGACTTTTGTGCCGCTGTAGAATGGCGCTACCGTGGTAAGCATTGAAACGTTGATTTTCATCCCATTATCAAACGTATAGACACCGCTTACGTTACCTGCAGCCACGACATATAGCGACTGTTCTTTTGAATAGCTGACACCTGAAGCCGCATCAACAAATGTTACGCGTATGTTGCTTACGACAGCACTATTGACGACTGTCTGACTTGACAGAAATTCTATCTCTACATAACCAGACGACACAGTGCCTGAAACATTCACAGTAACCCCTGATGAATATTTATAGCCACCAGTGCCTGAGCCAGGCACTGCAGCCTCCTGCCGGAAGAAAGCGACACTTTGAACACTTGTAGCTATGGTAGGTGCAACAGTATAGCTCCTAAAACTCAACATGGCTTCATCTAGTGATAATATGTTGCCCGTAGCATTAAAGTTGCGTAGTGAAGTGCCGTTTGCGCCCTTCTTCTCCAGAACAATGTCGCTATTAACAGCCATGATATCCGTCTTATACACGGCGTTCAATCCAGGTGCAACGTCAAAGGTCAGTTTGTAGTTGCCTTCCATCGGGACACTGTTTATTACCACGTCCACATCTCCGCTGTCAGAAGACCACAAACCAGCTGCTTGCCCCGTTAAGAGCTTCTTAGTGTTGAACTCTGTTGATGACGATATGCGGTCAACTTCAGATTTTAGCTGGTCAACTTCTTTCTGAAGCTCCCGTCTGTCGTTGGCGGTGTAGGTGCCGTTACCAGCCTGAACCGCAAGTTCACGCATACGTTGCAACATATCAGCAATAACTTCCATGCCGCCCTCAGCGGTCTGTAGGAGCGAGATAGCATCTTGCGAGTTCATAGATGCTTTGGCAAGCCCGTTTATTTGCCCGCGCAATTTTTCAGAGATGGCAAGTCCAGAAGCATCGTCAGCCGCATGGTTGATGCGCAGACCACTGCTTAGACGCTCAATAGAGCGTGCCAACGAGTTGTTCGCTATAGCCAGATTAGTCTGAGCTGTGACAGCGTAGTTATTGGTATTAATTATAAGTGCCATATATATATCCTCTACTCAACAAAGGTATTTTTTAGAATACCTCATAGTTTTACGTTCTCACCCGTTTAATCGGGGGAATTGCTTATATCAGACTCTGTCCTATTCTATTACCTGCCCTGTATCAGTTGCAGTGCTGTCTGCGGCAATGTATTTGCCTGTGCTAACATTGCTACAGCTGCATTCACGAGTATCTGTTTGCTAGCGAATAGTGCAGACTCCTCAGCTATGTCAAGGTCGCGTATGCGAGATTCAGCAGACACTAAGTTTTGCCTGCCTGTTGTCAAGTTTTGCATACTGAACTCTAGCCTATTGATTTGTGCGCCTAAAGTAGCCCGTGCGTGGTTCACCATCTCAAGTGCCATATCGCACTTAGTGATAGACTTTGCGGCATCTTCAGGCGTAATCAGATATACATCCTCTATTCCAATGGATGCTAAATCAAGTTGAGGGATAGATATATCTATAATGTGTCCCTGATTCGGACCAATCTGCAATGTAGTTGCATTGCGGACTATGTGAACATAAGCTTCGTTATTTGCTGTCCCATTGAACACCATCTTCTTTAGGTTCACATCATAGATGGCTTCCATTGCAAAAGTTGACATAAGTCT
Source organism: Candidatus Termitispirillum reticulitermitis (assembly GCF_054655775.1). NCBI lineage: Bacteria > Pseudomonadati > Deferribacterota > Deferribacteres > Deferribacterales > Termitispirillaceae (SeqCode) > Termitispirillum (SeqCode) > Candidatus Termitispirillum reticulitermitis. The sequence continues at coordinate 9,226 of NZ_BAAIHG010000048.1, forward strand.
TATGTCCACCCCCGGTATAATACCCCTGCAGAGGATTTAGTCCACTACGTAGAACCCGGTACACAAGACAAGAATGGGGTGGAGGCAGTTCCCGGCACGTTGGTGTTCCAGACGGCTAAAACAGGTGCTGAATCTGAACTGAAGTTCGTGGGTGATGAATCTATCGTTAATGCTATGAGCATAGCTACGATTCAGAAGCTATCGCATTCTGAATC
>NZ_BAAIHG010000049.1:0-9306 GCF_054655775.1 Candidatus Termitispirillum reticulitermitis
CAGACAGTTGCATTGACCCCATAGATAAGCCAAGTTGTTTAGTAGCTGTCCAGCCATCTTCACTAACAGCAAGCCCAAGCGCGTAGCTAGGAACCATCAAGAGAAAACATTGACACATCGCCCCAGCAACCCATTAAAATAGCATATTGTTTCTCATGACACGCATGTCTTAGCAAATTTAGTTCAATCTTTCTGTTGACAGATTATTTGCATTAACGTATTATTTTAGTATACTTTGGAATATTTTAGGAGTTTTCAATTAAAAAGATATTGATTCTGATGTTGTTTGTTGCCTTTTTCATGCTGTCAGGGCAGGCGTGGGCACAGATAGATACACGAAGAATGGGCGACTATTTTCAAATGATGGTTCCTAGCTACGCGCTTGGGCTTGCTGTTAGTGAAGATGGCTGGACAGCTACTAAACAACTTGGCTTATCTATGGGGTCAATGCAACTGTCTGTTATGGCACTAAAATACACTATTAACGAAAAGAGACCTGACTACGTAGAGGGCGACAGGAAGGATAGTTTCCCCAGCGGTCACACGGCGATGGCATTCAGCGGTGCTACATTTGTTCATAAAAGGTATGGTCTCAAGCGAGCCGCCATCCCCTATCTTATGGCAACTTACACAGGTTACTCAAGGGTTGCGACTGATAAGCACTACATACACGACGTAATCGCTGGGGCTATGATAGCGTCTTTTTGGACTTGGCTTTTTGTTGACAAGATTGAAAATATTGTTCTTACTGCCGATACACGCGGAGTTGCAATTACCTATGTTAAACGATTTTAAGGAACTGCCCTCCAAAGCCATCATAGCGACTATAGTTTTGCTGATTTTGACACACTCAACTGTCGTATATGCAAAAGAGCCTCCGCCTGATATATACTATAGAGACTACTCGCTATTTGAGAGCAATATTGACTGGCGATATATGGTGACAGATTCCGAGCTTTTATTAGGAGCAAGCATTATTGCGGTTGCAATATTATGGCAAATGCCCGAAAGCTACACAGGCTGGGGAGAAGACGAAAAAACAATTCACGGAAAACACAAGCAGTGGTTCAAACACGTAAAAAATGGACCCGTTATGGACCACGACGACTGGACACTTAATTATATCGCCCACCCATACTGCGGAGCTTTATATTATATGGGTGCGCGCTCTGCAGGGACAAGTGCGCCTTATGCCCTACTATATTCTTTCATAGTGTCAACGTTCTTTTGGGAGTTCGGCGTTGAAGCTTTTGCGGAGACACCCAGCTGGCAAGATATAATAATCACTCCATTAGGCGGCGCTCTAGTAGGCGAAGGGTTTTATCTGGCAAAGAGGCACATAGTATCAAATGATTATAAACTGCTTGGCACAAGGATAATAGGCTACTCTGTGGCGTTTTTAATTGACCCGCTTACCGAAACAGCCCGCTTTTTCGTGAAAAGTAAAAAAACGGATGAGGAACAAAATGTCTCCATATCCGTCATATCTTTTCCAACTTTCACGCCTAGCGGTGGGCTGAATGGTTACAATATAATGGCTACACTGCGTTTTTAATAAACACAAAACCAACTTTGACAACTCTCCTATTTTTATTATAGTATCCCACATTATACTAGACAACAATGCCAATTGAGCTATACAATGCCCTAAGTAATAAACGATAGTCGCCCATACTAGTCTTGACAAATATTTACACCTCTGCTAGTATTCAGGTTGGTCAGATGGCATCTGCGGCAGACTGCGGGTGAACCCCGCCAGGGTCGGAAGGCAGCAACGGTAATCTGCTAGTCTGGGTGCTAGATACCTCTGACCAATTTTTATTTTAAGGAGCTACAACAATTTATGCTCACAGCTATGCGCAAGAAGGGTAAATTCCTAAACATACTCCTGTGGCTTGTAATAATAGCATTCCTAGCCACAATATTTTTTGTATGGGGCATGGGAGACGACAGCTCTCGCATCAGCTACGTTGCCCGCATAGGCGATGACGTAGTCACCGTGAACGAATATCAAACGGCATCAGAGCAGGTAAAAGCCCAGATGAAAGCATATTTCGGCGCACAGGCTGATACCCTGTTAGAAAACGACAAGCTACTGGGGCAGAATATCTTAAATACGCTTATAGACAACCATCTATTGCTGTTAGAGGCGGCGCGGCTGAAACTGCCAATCAGCAATGGCGAGGTGATAGGCTTTATTACTAATCAACTATACTTCCAAAATGACGGGCAGTTTGACATCAACATATATCAGCAAATTCTTGCCTCACAAGGGCTGACGCCAACCACGTATGAGGAACAGGTGCGCCAGCAGATTACTGTGAACAAGTTGCGTATGCTCGTAGCTGGCTCTGTGGCTGTAACGGAACGGGAGGTAGTGGAAGAATACAAATATCGCCAAACTAACCATAATATCTCATACTTTACCCTAACGAGCGAAGCATATAAACCTGCACATATAGATGATGATGCACTAAATAAATACTTTCAAGAAAACATTGAGCAGTATAGACAGCCCGCACGTATAAAGCTGAAATATATCAGCTTTAACGTAGACAGCTTTCCGTTTAAGTTCGTCGCGCCCAGTGAGAACGAGTTGCGGGCTAAATATACTGCAGAAATATCTCGTTTTACGTCCGCAGAGCGCAAGGTGACACCATTTGAGCGGGCAAAACCACAGCTATTAAAGGAAATGGAGGTAGCGGCAAAGCAGTCGGCGTTCCGCAACCATATATATGGTCTATCACGCGATATTACTAATGCGGGCAATATAACGGCATATATTGAGAAAAACCCAGATGCATTCAAAGTGGCACTCACCGAAATGCTCTCCCAAGATGATAAAAGCGCATTCTTTAAGCAAGATGCTGAACTGGAACGCACACTGTTTGGCATGGAAAAGACTGACGTGTCCCCGCTAATGGACGTAGGCGGCAGAGTGTATCTATATGAAATGTTTGACAAGGTGCCTAGTGCATTGCCAGAGCTAAAGCAGGTTTATAAACGAGCCGTTAACGACTGGACGGAAGCAGTAGCCTTTAGTAATATGATTGCGGTCACTGCGCAAGCTGATGACTTCAACGTGCTTGCGGGCAAGCTCAAAGCAAAATCTCAGACAATATCTAACGTGCGGCAGACAGACACCGCTAAACTGCAGGCTAACGACGGCTTTTTAAGTGCAGTCATAGCCCGTCCGGTCGGAGAAATCATCCGCTATCCTGTCCAACAAACTGGACGTATATATGTGGCAAAGGTTGACAGCGTTAAAGCACCTAATATGAAAGCTCTTGACGAGGAAAAACCTGCGCTAGTCCAATATTTGACGGGTGTTAAGCAAGAAGAGGTTATGAAAGACTTTTTGGCAGGGTTGCGCAAACGTTATAAAGTGACGTTAAACCCTGATTTTACCCTATGACGGAATCCAGCGTGTCTATTAACGCTATCTCCCCTAGTTTAGAAGACTATTTGGAGCATATCTATATGGAACAAAAAAGCGCGGGGAATGTGCGCGTGAAAGACCTGTCGCGCACTATGAACGTGCGTATGCCCTCTGTAAATAATGCTATAAGGCTCTTAAAACAGCGCGGACTTGTGAAACAAGAGCCTTATGGCAATATTGAGATGACTGAATCGGGCATTCAACTTGCTATGCATATATTTGAACGGCATGAGACGCTGACAAGTTTTTTTATCAAACTAGGCATATCAGAAAAGATAGCGGAACAGGACGCCTGTTCTATAGAGCATACAATAAGCGAAGAGACTTTCTCAAAACTTGCAGATTACTATAAAAATTTTATGAATGGAGAGCAAACAAGTGAAAAATGAAAATTTGCGTAATATCGCAATAATCGCCCACGTTGACCACGGCAAGACTACATTGGTGGATGCAATGTTTAAGCAAGGCTCTATCCTGCGGGATAATCAGAGCTTGCAAGAACGTGTTATGGATAATATGGACTTAGAGCGTGAACGCGGTATAACGATTGCCGCAAAAAACTGCGCCGTGACGTATAAAAACGTGCGTATAAACATAGTTGACACACCTGGTCATGCCGACTTTGGCGGAGAGGTTGAACGCGCACTATCTATGGTAGATGGAGCAATTCTGCTGGTTGACAGCTCTGAGGGTCCGCTACCTCAGACGCGTTTTGTGCTAAAAAAAGCACTGGAACGAGGCTTGTGTATAATAGTAGTTATAAACAAGATAGACCGCAAAGATGCACGGGTCAGCGAGGTGCTGGACGAGATACTAGACCTATTCATAGACCTTGATGCTACCGAAGACCAGCTGGACTTCCCGCTCCTATATGCTATAGGCAGAGATGGCGTAGCTATGGAACAGCAGGAAGATGAGCGTAAAAACCTGACACCGCTGTTTGACAAAATATTGGCGGAAATACCCGCTCCTACCGTTGACGACAGCGCGCCTTTCTCAATGCTAGTAAGCGACTTAGGCTATTCAGACTATCTAGGCAGGCTTGCAATCGGCAAGGTTCATTCTGGCAAGGTAGAAAGCAATGACAAACTGATACGCGTAGATGAGAACGGAGAAAATAAAAGCGTTCGCATATCAAAACTGCAGGTCTATGACGGGCTTACCATAAAGGAAACTGGTTCAGTTTCTGCGGGCGATATAGCGATATTGTCAGGTATAGATGACGTGTTTATCGGCGATACTATCACAACATCAGAAAAACCTGTTGTGCTACCGCGTCTGCGAGTAGATGAGCCTACAGTCGCTATGCGGTTCAGCGCAAACACGTCTCCGCTTGCTGGCAAAGAAGGGAAATGGGTTCAGGCAGCTCGCATTAGGGAACGCCTGCATAAAGAAACATTGCGCAATGTAGCTATCCAAGTGGAAGACTTCTCAAACGATGAGTTTATAGTTAAGGGACGCGGGGAGTTTCAGCTGGCAATATTGATAGAAACTATGCGCCGCGAAGGTTTTGAGCTGTCAGCTGGCAGACCTGAGGTAATATTCCGCAAAGAAAATGGCAAAATATTAGAGCCGATAGAGCAAGTTTATATAGACTGTGAGGAAACATTCTTAGGCGTAGTGACGGAAAAGCTATCCATACGCAAGGGGCGCATGACGAACCTTGTAAATAAAGGCACAGGCAGGGTTCGGGCAGAGTTCAGCATACCAAGTCGCGGTTTAATAGGCTATGGCAATGACTTTATGACTGACACAAAGGGCACGGGTATTCTGAACTCGCTATTTTCGGGCTATGAAGAATACCGCGGAGACTTTCCAGTCCGCTTTAACGGCTCATTAGTATCCGATAGAGCTGGGAAAGCCATTGCCTACGGGCTATTCCACCTAGAGCCACGTGGCAGGCTGTTTGTAGTGCCTGGTGACGTAGTCTATGAGGGGATGGTCATAGGGGAATACAACAAAGACAACGACATAGACGTGAACCCCTGCAAAGAGAAGAAACTGACGAACCTACGCGCTGCCGCTAAGGATGAGAATACGATATTACGCCCAATAAAGCCACTGACGCTGGAAGAATCTATACACTTCTTGGCTCCAGACGAGCTGGTGGAGGTAACGCCGCTCTCTATTCGCATCAGAAAGACAAAGCTGTCGGGTCAGCAACGGCACTCTGACAAAGGCAAGAGCTTGACGGGCAAACTTTAAGTTATAGCTAGCCCTTTAATCTTTCATCTATGGCTTTTGTAGCCTTCCTGCCCGCGCCCATAGCGAGTATGACGGTTGCAGCACCCGTTACGGCATCGCCACCAGCATAGACATTGGGCTTGGAGCTTTCCATAGTTTCTTCATTGACGATAATCCCGCCCCATTTATGGGTGTTCAATCCTGAAGTCGTCCTGCAGAGCAATGGATTAGGCGATTGACCTATCGCAACTATAACGGTTTCAACGTTCAGCACAAACTCGCTACCCTTTACAGGTGTGGGACGCCGTCTGCCTGAAACGTCTGCCTCGCCAAGCTCCATCTTTTGACAGCGCAAACCAGCTACCTTGAAATTTTTACCTATCACTTCAACGGGGGCGGTCAGGAGCTGCAATTTGACGCCCTCCTCAACTGCATTTTCTATCTCTTCTTCACGGGCGGGCATCTCATCTTTGCCGCGCCTATATACTATGGTCACCTCGCTAGCTCCTAGACGCAGAGCAGTTCGCGCGGAGTCCATAGCTACATTGCCCGCACCTACCACAGCCACCCTGCCACCGCGCTTAATGGGAGTGGTGGAATCTTTGCTATATGCTTTCATCAGGTTAGAACGCGTCAGATATTCATTGGCAGCATAGACGCCGTTCAAATTCTCCCCTTCTATATTCATAAACGTTGGCAACCCTGCACCTGAGCCTATAAAAACCGCTCTGAAACCGTCAGCGAATAGTTCATCCACCGTGACAGACTTGCCTATTACAACATTTGTTTCAAACTTGACACCAAGAGTTTCAAGATTCTTAATTTCACGTGCAACAAGTGCCTTCGGCAGGCGAAACTCTGGTATGCCATAGCTCAATACGCCACCCGCCTTATGCAACGCCTCAAACACTGTCACGCTATAGCCACGCTTTGCTAGGTCAGCCGCACAGGTTAGCCCAGACGGACCCGCCCCCACAACTGCTACCCGCTTGCCGTTCTGTTTTATATCAGCTGGTGCAAATTGTTTATTGTTCATATACCAGTCTGCCACAAAACGCTCTAAAGCACCGATAGATACGGCATCGCCTTTTATGCCTCGGACACAACGCTTTTCACATTGCTCCTCTTGGGGGCATACCCTGCCACATATAGCAGGGAGGTTAGAATCTTCTGCGATTTTATTATAAGCACTCTCAAAGTCGCCACCCTTGACGAAATGGATAAATTGAGGTATCTGAATACCGACGGGACAACCGTCCCTACAAAGCGGTTTTGGACACTCTAAACATCTGCTCGCCTCAGTCTGTGCCATAGCAATCGTATAGCCGAGTGATACCTCGCTGAAATTGTGCCTGCGCTCATCTGGTAGCTGTTTAGGCAGCTCCACCCTCTTAAACATATCTTGTGGCATAGTGTTCACCAAGATAACACTAGCCTGTGCAAATTACAAGGATAATTAGCCCTTACTCTTGCTAATTTTTCCCCCTGTCTCTGCTTATGCTATTGTCCCTATTATTTTGCGGGCAAGCAGAACCTTGTCGCTCGGCATAGTTCTAATTAGGGCGATAAGTTCAGCCTCTGCCTCCATACAGGCAAAGGTAGCACCCTTTGAGCGAGCTTGTTTTTGCAAGAATAGATTTGATAAGCGACACGTCAAGTCACCAATATCGCTTTTCCAATTTTAGTATTATCAACAGGTTTATGTCAAGCCTCCGCACCTCTGCGTGGGTTTGTTTTTTGCAAATAACGTTGACAAGCAACCTAATTACACATTGAACATATCCGATAGCTTTAATATCTTTTCATCGGGCATATAAGTAGCCCCATTATACAACACTATAAACTCTGGAGTAGGTATCTCCACTATACGAGTCGTATATATTGGCTTCTCAGAGAGTATCGTCTCATATAAACGGGCAATATACTCTAAAAACCTTAACGGCATATTAGGGTTCACAGTAGACTGATGTTCCACTAATACAACCAGCTTATTATCCCCTATAACAAAGGGGGGGTGCACAGGACAATCAATATCTTGACGTTCAAAACTATCTAAGAAATACGAGAGATTGCAATGAAAAGAATGTAATATTCTTAGCAATCTGTGAATTGTTAAACACTCGTGTTTATTCTCTCCCTTGTAAGGATTGCTTGCACCTTTTTATAAGTCCAGCCACGTATATATAGGAGCTTGCTTTTTACTTTCTATAGCCTATGCCTGCTTGCCAAACAATGGTTTTAGGTCGTTCCATATTGAATATTCCAGCAATTTTACATATTTTATATCAAGGTTATACTCAAGTATAGTAATCTTTATGTCTGCGTCTTTCCACCACTCGTTTAGGTGCATAGCATAAGTTGTTTTAGCTTTTAGTAAGCCCAAATGCTCCTTCAACCGCTTTTCTAAGTCATCTGATTTACCAACGTATAAGCAAGTCTTGCCATTTTTGCTGGCTTTCCATTTATCTTCGTTATTTTCATCATTTATTTTGCACGTATTTACCTCTAATTTGTCAAACTTTTTGACAATTTCTTCACGTTGATACGGAAAGTGTTCTGTTGAGATAATGTATATGAAATGTTTCCCAGCTTTATTGCTGAGTTTTTCTTTCAACTCTGTAGCTGAAAATTTTGATAGGTTAGGTATTAGCAACTCGCTATAGCTTACGTGAGCAAATGCAGTTTCCTTTATCTCCTTGCTTACTGATACATATAACTTTTCTAAACGTTCTTTCATAGTATTCTCCTTTAATCATACTTAAAACACTTCACGGGGGCTGGGCATATACCCAAACCCCCTTGCTCAACACTAGAATGCTCTAGTGGACAGATGAAAAGTTACTGCAACTCCAGGCGGGGTTCTTCTCTGTCCCATCAACAGAACATACTTTTCCATTGAAGAACCTACAGTTCTTACACTTTTTTTCTTCTTCAGCCATAATATCCTCCTGCGCTTTTAGCCCGCACGGCTATTATTTATGTTTTTGCTCATAATTGAGCATAAAACTCTGTGAATATTGATAAATTGCTCATATTAGCGGTAAAGGGTTTGTGAAATAGCCGTGCGCCACTGTGCGACAATGCGAATCTACGCCCGCAAGCCTACAGGTTACGGGTTCACCAGACAACAAGTGAGCTGTTTGTGTTAAAGAATCAAGATAAGCTAGACTACAAGATGCCCAGCATGCCTGTTGGCACGATTTTTGCTGTGTGTGTGTGTGTTGCTCATACGTTGCATCAAATACCCCTAAAATCAATAAATCTAGGTATTGTAAAAAATATTTAAGGGGCTGTCAATATGATTTTAGAAAAAATCAGCCTACTATTTTATACGACAATGTCGTTCTGTAGTTCTTTTAACTCGGCAAGCGAAAGCCCTGTGCCCTTTGATACAAAATCAATAGGCATACCAAGTGCTAAAAAATTTCTGGCAGTTTCAATGGCTTTTGCTCGTTCACCCTCAAGTCTGCCCCGTTGCATACCCTGTTGCATACCCCGTTGCTCACCCCGTTGCTCACCCTCTAGCACCCCGTCCTCATACCATACCCTCTGTGCTGTTTCAATATTAAACTCTGCTGTCAACATATTCCTTACCTCCGTTGAGTTCTTTTCTAAAAATACCCTCAATATCCCCTTCTCTATACATTCCCTTATCGCCTCTTCCATCGCCTTCTCTAACGCTA
>NZ_BAAIHG010000050.1:0-8982 GCF_054655775.1 Candidatus Termitispirillum reticulitermitis
CCTACCTTGTCATCAGCACCTAGTATGGTATCCCCTTTGGAACGAATAACGCCGTCCACCAGAACAGGTTCAATCCCTACACAAGGCTTTACGCAGTCCACATGGGCATTTAACATTATACACGGCACGTTAGGCAACGTCCCCTTAAAGTATGCAAACGTATTGCCCGCATTGCCACCGATTTTATTCCCAGCGTCGTCTTCTACAATCTCAGCTGCACCTAGCTCTTTCAGTCGTTTTTGCATCAAATCAACGATTTGGCGTTCATCTTTAGTATTACAGGGCATACGCACTAGCTCATAGAACTCTTCTAAAATGCGTTTCTTGTTGATATTGTCCGCCATAATACACCCTCCCTTATAACGCTGGTTCAATCCTACGATATTACGTAATAAGTTGCAAGAGGAATTATTATTTCTTCCCCCCCTCAAACATCGTTGTGTAGATTACACGCGGGTTGACGTGGTTTGCACGTGACAGGTCGCTTATCGTTTTGACATCGTTAGGCACCTTGAAACCTGCTTCACGTAAAGCATTAAAGGCTTTCTCTATATCAAGACCTTCGGATTCTAACACTGTATTGATGGGCATATTCTCTACCCTTGGGTAGCTTATCTTTCGGCTACCGTGTGCGCTTATAGCAATTACGCAGAATATCGTTAATACAAGTGCTATTGTAAGATTGACAACATTCTCCCTTGAGAGGGTATGCGTTTTAATGTAACCCTTTAGGGGTTTGATGTTAAAGTAGGTGTGGTAGCGATATTGGAAACTATGCGAGTTCTTAGGGAAAAGAACATTCCGCACGGCGATATACAGGTGGTATTTACGGTAGCAGAGGAGGGCGGTGTCTATGGCTCTCGCAATATGAACCCCGACTACTTGAAAGCTAAATATGGCTATGCTATGGATGGACCTGGGCACCCAGGCAGGGTTATTTTATCAGCACCCGGACAGTTCAAGATATTCGCTGAGTTCAAGGGGAAGAAATCACACGCTGGCATATCCCCAGAGCTAGGCTTAAATGCAATCGTTATCGCAGCAAAGGCTATAGCACAGGTGCCCGATGGGCGTATAGATAATGAAACTACGTGTAATGTAGGTATGATACAGGCAGGGGAATCAACTAATATCGTGCCTGATAGGTGTCTTGTAACCAGCGAGGTTCGCAGCAGGGACTACGAAAAACTAGAAAAACTGCGCGATAAAATTATTGACACATTCAAACGTGTTGCCAAAGAGAACAATAGCGATGTTGAAATCAAAACAGATAGGGCTTATGCACCATTCAAGCTAAAAGAAACTGATGAAGTAATTAGGGTTGCATTAGAGGCGGCTAGAAATATCGGGTTAGATGATGTTGGCGTTGAGGACGGCGGAGGGGGTAGCGATGCCAACCATATCAATGGCTTTGGCATACCTGTGCCAGCTATGGCTTGCGGTATATTTGGCGCACACACCCTTGAAGAATATACACCTGAATCTGAACTTTACGAAACAGCCGAATGGTGTGTAGAGATTGTAAAAGTAGTGGCTAAAGGAAACTAGTTTGATTTTTTTTGATGATATAAAAATTTGGAGGATTCTATGTTGACAGGAACATCTGCAATTGTGTTCGGTGTCGTTGTTATTTGTGTGGCTGCAGTCTTGTTGGTAAAACAATACGAAACAAGACTTGTGCTTATAGCTGCAGGGCTTCTTATGGCTCTAGTTGCGTTTTCTCCGCTGAAAGCGTTTAGCGGATTCACATCCAATATGACGAGCGGTGGGCTTATTCAGAGCATCTGTTCATCTATGGGCTTTGCGTTTGTTTTGCAGCTCACAGAATGCGACAAACATCTGATTTATGCGTTAGCTAATGGATTAAAACGGGTGCGATTTATCATTATCCCCGGTGCTGCTCTTATAACGTTCCTAATTAACATCTCTATCACCAGTGCCGCAGGTTGTGCTGCCGCTGTGGGCGTGGTGTTAATCCCTCTGTTAATCTCTCAGGGTGTTGCTCCTGCACTAGCTGCATCTGCCATAATGCTTGGCACATTCGGTTCTACGCTTGGACCTGGCAACCCGCACAACGTTATGGTGGCTGATATAGCGAAGATTTCTGTTACCGATGTAATTTCCACCCATGCGGTAGCCAGCTTTGCTTGCCTAGCGGCAGGTGTTGCAGCACTGTTGCTTGTCGGTAGGTTTCGCAAGGAGACTAGTGGTTTTACTAGCCCTGACTGGACTTTTGACGGCAACTTTAATATAAAGCCTTGGCTGTCAATACTTCCGCTAGTTCCTGTAATAATACTTGTAATATTCAATCAAAATGGGGTTCGTGTAGCTCTGCCTTGGGCTAAACAGATTGGCGTTCCGCATGCGATGCTAGTTGGTTCTTTCCTATGTATAGCACTTTCTGGGGCGAACTTTCAGACTGCTACTAAGAAATTCTTTGAAGGCATGGGCAAAGGCTATGCTGACATTATGGGTATAATCATAGCATCAGGCGTATTTATACAAGGTATGACAGCACTTGGTATGATAGATGCGTTTATTAACCTGCTGAAAAGCTCTGCCGATATAGCAAGAATTGCTGCTGCTTATGGTCCGTTTGTGCTGGCAGTACTATCAGGCTCAGGCGATGCTGCAACGCTTGCTTTCAACCAAGCGGTTACTCCGCAGGCGGCTGCAATAGGGATAGCTCCGTCAGATTTAGGTTTCTTGGCATCTCTAACAGGTTCGCTGGGACGCACTATGTCGCCTATAGCAGGTGCTGCCATTATCTGTGCAGGGCTAGCTAAGGTTACCCCGTTTGATATGGCTAAGCGTAATGTATTTGGTATGCTATCAGCTTCTGTAGTTGCTCTAGTGGTGCTGATGTACCTGTAGCGCAAAGCGTTTAGGGAGGTGTATGTGGCTGACTATATAAGTAATAAAGCTAATGAACTGAAAAAGTCTATCATTGGTTGGCGGCGTGACTTGCACAAGCATCCAGAACCGGGCTGGACCGAGTTCCGCACGGCTGCTAATGCTATTAAACGCTTGAAGGAGCTTGGCTACACTATCAAGATGGGCACAGATGTCATTGCAAAGAACTTTATGATGGGTCTGCCGAAACCTGCCCAGCTGGAAGAGGCTCAGGCGCGTGCTATATCGCAAGGGGCGGATGAACAGCTAGTTAAGGCTATGACGGGTGGACTGACTGGGTTCACAGCAGAGATGAAGTTCTCTGATGATAGCACTAAGTTTGGGCTGCGTTTTGATATGGACTCTAACGACCTAACGGAATGTAATGAGTTCACCCATAGACCTGTCAAGGAGGGTTTTGCCTCTATAAATACAGGAGCAACGCACGCCTGCGGTCACGATGCACACGTGGCTGTGGGCGTCCATACAGCTGAAATTGTTGCTGGTATGAAAGACAAGCTGAAAGGCACTGTCCGTTTTATATTCCAACCTGCGGAAGAGGGTCTTCGCGGGGCTGGACCTATGGTGGCGGCTGGAGTCACTAAAGACTTGAACTATATACTGGGCATGCACGTGAGCTTTCAGGCTAATGCAAATGGCAAGCTAGTATGTGGCGGAAAGGGCTTTCTAGCATCTACTAAATGGGATGTTACTTTCAAGGGACAGTCCGCACACGCTGGAGCTGCTCCGCAGGATGGGCATAATGCTCTATTAGCGGCGGCGGCGGCGACACTCAATATGCACGCCATCTCTAGGCACTCAGGTGGCGTGACACGTATAAACGTTGGCAAGATGATTGCTGGTGAGGGGCGTAACGTGGTGCCACCCAATGCATTGCTAGTTATGGAGACACGCGGAGAGACCAGCGAACTGAATAGCTATATGGTGAAAGAGTCTGAACGTATAGTGAAGGCTGCAGCTGATATGTATGCTTGTACTCACTCCATAGAGGTGACAGGTGGCTCTGAAAGCGGACAAAGCGATGAAAAGATGATAGATATAGTTGAAAAGGCTGCTAAAGAGATACCCTACTATACCGACATCACGCGTTTGGCGAATTTCGGTGCTGGCGAGGACTATGCCACTATGATGAGTAGCGTTCAGGAGGCTGGCGGAATAGGCACTTATGTGCAAGTAGGGATTGACAGAACTGCGGGACATCACGATGCTAAGTTTGACATCAACGAAGACGGATTAGTGCCCGCAACTGAGCTAATGGCGCGCAGTGTCTATAATGTATTGAAGAGATAGTTTAGGAGTTTTAGAGATGAACGATTTAGATTTGCTTATAACTTGGTTTGCAACTCTTGATAAAATCGGCGCAAATGAAGACGGCAGTTTCTCACGGCTAGGATACACCGATACCGAAGACGCTATGATAGCCACAGTATTAGGCTTTTCGGAACTGTTAGGTTTCGGTTGCTATACCGATGAGGTGGGCAATACGTTCATATACGATAAGGCTTTAGGGGACAACAGTAAGGTGGAACGAACCCTTATCGCCTCCCATGTTGACTCTGTTGTCTCTGGTGGCAAATACGACGGAGTCGCAGGGGTGCTTGCTGGGCTAATAGTGCTAAAACGCATTAAAGAACAGGGATTGAATATACCTGTCCACGTGGGTATCTTCCGAATGGAGGAGTCTAGCGTGTTTGGCATAGCTACCACTGGTAGCAAGCTGGTAAGCGGACAGATTACTGAAGCTACTCTGAAAAACGCAAAGGAGCAAAACGGCGTTTCGTTATATGATAGGATTAAGGAGTGTGGTTTCAACCCTAACCCGCCTAAAATAACAGGCTTAAAACAATACTTGGAGCTACATATAGAGCAGGGACGCGTGTTGGAGTCTAAAGGGTTAAAGCTGGGCGTTGTTTCTAGCATTGCAGCACCGGTGCGTATGTGGGTGAAGTTCACGGGCAAGCAAGACCATTCGGGTGCAACGCCTATGGACATCAGAAAAGACTCGCTGGTAGCAGCTGCAGAGCTTGTTATTCACGTGGAGCAGGCGGCAACTAACGAGTTGAATAACGCTAGCGTAGGGACTACTGGCATTATCCGCAATACACCGAATGTGTTTAATGTAGTGCCTGGGGAGACCACTCTGGGACTTGATATACGTGGCATAGACAAGGCAAGCAGGCAGCGTGTATTAGAGAGCGTGGAGTTAAAGGCAAAACAGCTCGCCGAAAAGCGTGGGTTAGAGCTAGATATAAACAAGGTGTCATCGTCTGACCCTGTGAAGCTGTCAACCGACCTGCAAAACAAACTATCGGCGGCGGCTAATAAGCTCAACATAGAGCATATTGTTATGCCTAGCGGTGCGGGGCATGATGCGATGAACTTTGTAGATATATGCCCAGTAGGGATGCTATTTATCCCCTGTGTGGATGGTATCAGCCATAACAAGCTAGAATCCGCTAGCATAGCAGACATCGTGGCGGGTTGCGACGTGCTGATGGAGTACTTGAAAAGCAATTAGCGAATTAGTTTATAATACAATACCGAGCTTATTCATAATCGCGCCACCCCCGTGAACAGATTATGACACGTTTTCTTGTTTTATGCTATACTTGTCAGTGTAATGAATAGGTTGCTATTGCAAATTAGGTCTCTATCGCTGACGTTCCCGCATAAAGACTGCTTTACAAGTTTCTCCACATCAGTGTATGACGGGGCACGGATAGCCGTCATCGGCGACAATGGCAGTGGCAAAACGAGTCTGCTAAAAATACTGACTGAGGCGGCGAGTGAACCAAGCTATACAAAAGATATAGTTTATTGTGATGGCGCAACTATCGCCTACGTGCCACAGACCATAGCAGACTATCCGCAACTCAGCGGTGGAGAACGATTTAACGAAGCACTATCCGTTGCGCTTGCTAAAAATCCCGATTTACTAATACTAGACGAGCCTACCAACCACCTAGACGCTGCCAATAGGCAAACGTTGACACGCCTATTAGACAATTTCAGCGGAGCTATCATAGCTGCTTCGCACGATACTGCACTAATCAACAAACTGTTTAGCACTCTATGGCATATTTACAATTCCAAAATTATCATATTTAACGGCACTTATGCAGAATATCGCAAAGATTTAGAACAGAAACGCACCGCCCTCATGCGTGAGGTGTCTGCAATAAAACGTGAAAAGAAACAACTGCACGACGATTTAATGCGCGAGCAGGAGCGGGCAAGCAAACGCAAACAAGCTGGGTTAAAGAAATATGAGAATAAACGTATACTGCTGGCAAAGCTACACGCAATGCAGGACAGTGGCGAGCGCACAAGTGGCAAAAAGCGTTCACATTTATCAGACGACAAACAGCTGTTAGAGGAACGGCTCAGCGAGCTATACACCCCAGAAGTTGTCAAACCTAAGTTCCGATTTACCCATGCGAGCAATAGCAAACAGGCTATTTTACAGATTACTAACGGGACTGTCTCCTACGAAAGCGGTTTTAGCATTGACAATATCAACATCACGCTTGGGGCAACGAGCAGGCTGGCACTAACAGGAACAAACGGCAGTGGCAAGAGCACCATAATACGTGCCATTTTGCAGGAGTCTGGAATTAAACGCACGGGTAGCTGGTTCAGCCCAGAGCGTAAATACATCGGCTACTTAGACCAACACTATGCACACCTTAATGATGAACTGACTGTGCTAGAGAGTGCCAAGCAGGTGGCAAATATACCAACAGCGGAGCTACGCTCTCATCTAAACAGCTTTTTATTCAGAAAGAATGAGGAGGTGAACGCAAAAGTATCTTCGCTATCGGGCGGAGAGAGGGTGCGACTAACGCTGGCACTAATCACGCTAGACACGCCATCGCTCTTGATATTAGATGAAATTACTAATAATATTGACCTTGCGACACGAGAGCATATCGCGCAAGTATTGTTAGAATATACGGGCGCACTCCTAGTCGTATCTCACGATAAGGAGTTTTTGCACACCATAAAAGTATCGGACAGCTGGACTATTCAGTGAATTTTGCTAAAGTAGCGTTCAGCAAAGTCAGCGAGGAGCATATATGAAATCGGAACTCACAAAAATCCCTGGCATCGGGAAGAATATGGCAGAGCATCTGACAAAGGCGGGCTTTCCTACGATAGAGTCGCTAAAGGGCAAAAAAGCTGACGACGTTTACGCCGCTGACTGCATCGCACAAAATAGCACCCTTGATAGGTGCGTCCTTTACTGCTACCGGCTGGCGGTGTATTACGCCGACCATGATGGGCAACTGCCAGAGAACAAATTAAACTGGTACGATTGGAAAGATTGATTTAAGCAACCTAGTCTGATAAACTCGCTATTCAGCAAGTTTTGCAAGAGCCGGGCGTAGTTTGCTGGCAATAGTTGCCGCTACAACTAGCTTCAACACATCAAACGGTATAAACATGAGCACACTCTTAAACGAGTTAAGGAGCGTCACCGCCTTGCCCTGAGCGTAGTTCAGGCTGAGCCAGAGACCGACTATTCCTATGACATATAGCACCACAAGGGCAACCGAACCGCCAAGTATATTACGCCAGAAACTAGGCTTGCCTCTAGCAGATATTAGCCCGTTTGGAATAGAGGAAAACATATAGCCGAGCAAAAAGCCGAATGACGGTTGCAGGATATACGCAGGACCACCACCAGTAGCAAAGACAGGCACACCCACTAAACCAAGTGCTATGTATAGAGCAAACGCAGCAACGGAGAGCTGTGCACCGACTAACATTGGCACAAAGAACACCGAAAACACCGCAAGCGTAAGGGGCATTACAGGAAAAGGTATTCTAATAAACCCACTCACCGTTATAAATGCCGTAAGGACGCCAATAGTAGCTATCTTGTTGTATTTCATAGAACCCCCATATAGACAAACAATAATACCTGTGTAATAATAACAAGTCTTTATAGACTTGTCAACCTAAAATATATAAAGTTAGGTTGACAATATTATGGGTGGTTAATGAATAGTAGCAGAGATAAAATTATAGGGCTTTTACGTAAGGCGGGTAGCAAAAATAATGGCTGGGTGTCTGGCGAAGAGATTGCCCGCGAACTGCATATCAGCCGAAACGCTGTCTCAAAAAATATCAATGGACTGCGGCAGGCTGACTATCTGATAGAGTCAATTGTAGGTTGCGGCTACAAGCTAGTAATTGAATCTGACAGCGTTGACATAGCTGTTATAAAGTCGCAGTTAAAAACTAAAATTATCGGACGTTCTGATTGGGTTTGGTTTGAAGAAACACCATCCACCAATAGAGAGGCAATCATACTGGGTGCTGATAGTGTCCGAGATGGTGCAGTTATTATAGCGACTAAACAGGTAGCTGGGCGCGGACGCAGAGGACACAGCTGGTTCTCTGCGCCGCGAAGCCTACAACTGTCAGTGTTGTTGGAACCTCACGTTGAAATAAACGAGCAAAAACTCACCCATTGGGCGATGAACGCCCTAAATGACACCATAGCGCACTTTACAGGCATATCAGCCAAGCTAAAAGAACCTAATGATGTGCTACTGAATAACAAAAAGGTAGCAGGCGTATTGGTAGACACGCTGACGAGTGGCGGAGAAACAAGCTGGTTTGTAGTGGGTATAGGCTGCAACGTCAACGTTGCCAAGTCAGAATTCCCCGCAGATATTGCGGAACACGCCACATCAATATTTGCCGAATGCGGACGAATACTATCCCGTAATGATTTATATGCACATCTGATTAACAAATTGGACTACTACGTTTATCCCGCTTAGCTATACCAATAAACTCCGCCACGTCTGACATGGCGGAATACTATAACGAAAAGATTTGTCAAAATATCCTATGCTTTATTGTTGACAATATAACCTCTGTTATAATATAGTCTGAATAAATGTAAATACGAGAGGCAAGATATGTTTTTGCGTAGAATGCTGGCACTGCTTATTCCGTTTTCTCTTGCGCGCCGCATAGTGCGTGAGGGGCGCGTGATTGAATACTTTAAGTGGTTCTTTGATAAACGTAATAGAGCACAGGGGGGGGGGGGGGGGG
>NZ_BAAIHG010000051.1:0-8781 GCF_054655775.1 Candidatus Termitispirillum reticulitermitis
ATGCAGCTTATCTTCTTCCTTAAAGACTGCCTCAACTATTAGCACGGTTGAGTCTTTCGCTAGCTTGGTTGCTCGCTCAATATTATCGTCTGTCGGGGCACAGTCGGTAATGTACGTCAGCACCTGTGGCGACACCTCGTCTATCAAGATTTTCTGCAGTTCGCTTGCTCTATACGCCGTGCCCTCTACATCAATATTAGTTTCGTCAACCTTGCCCTCTAATATCGCTTTTTTTAAGGTTGAGAGCCACGAATCAGGACGTTTGCCGAAAGTGGCTAATTTATCGGCATTGACGATATAGCGCGGCGGTTCACTTATTCTATACCCCACTGAGGGGATACGATGTTCAAAGAAGTCATATTTGACAGACCAGTAGTCGCCTATATCTAGCAAATGTTCTCCAGTATGAGGTGGTGACTCGGCGATTAGTTCTTTATTAAATTTGTTGCTCGCCTTGAATAGATACGTCTTTGTGCTACCGTCTGTGTGAAGCTCAATGAGTTTGATAGCAAACGAATAAAAGTCCGTTAAGTTCCATGTGTAGCCATGCAACTTGCCACTCACGTTGTTGGCAAATCCCTCTGGTCCATACAACGTGAGAAACTGGTCAGCGGTCAGCGACCCCCTCAGCACCCTGTCAAAGCCATAGAAGTGGTCTATATGCGTATGCGACACGAATATATCGCCAATACTCAACAACTCCGTATGGCTGATGTTCGTAAGTCTGCCACAATCAAGCAACAACGCCCGCTTGCGGTATGTATTGCGGACGAAGAATACCGAATCATCAAACGGCGCATTGAGCTGCCTTATATCAAAATTAGTCATTTGAGCAAAAACTTTAACAGAGTCGCCACGCTAGTAGCAGCTGGCAGTGCACCATCTATTGTCAAATCGCTGGTGTTGTAGTCGCGTGAGTTTTTCAAAGTTTCATAGTGTTGCAGTCTGCCGTCAGAAACGCCTCCGCTACTCTCCCTAACTTTCAGACGCTCCTTTATAATATTTTCATCTGCACGGACTTCAATATATATGGGAGTAACGCTTGTTAACTGCTCCTCAAATGCTTTTACGTTAGCAGTTTTTAGGAATGTGCCGTCGCAGAGTGGTAAGCGGGCAACTTTTAGAGCATCTGCCACAATCTCCCCTAACTTATTATAAGTGGCAATGGTTCGTTCCTGAGTATATAACCCCTCATTGGCAGCAACAACTCCGTTATAGTCAGCAGGTTTGCCCGCTAGTCCCTTGCGCACCTCGTCTGTGTTTATGCACTGCACTGGAAACCGCTCCGCTAGTGCCTTTGCCAGCTCGCTTTTGCCCGCACCTATAATACCGAATAGCACAAGCGGGCACACGCTATTCATCGTCAATGCGTAAGTAACTGCCATATCCATTAACCTATTATATTCTGCATATTTGTCGGCATAGAGCGGATTATCCCTGCCACAGCCGAGCATTGTGAATGCGGCAACCTTCGCCCGCACTACAGCACGGTAAGCACGATAAAAATTCAGCAGAGAAATAGAATCTTTATCGTTATAGAAATCAAAGAACCCACCTAAAAAGGCATCGGATAGCCCTATTTTGCCTGCATAATCAAGCTCCATAGATAAAAACGCCGCTTCAGCTGTCACATCATTAGTGCGAAAGCGCGTGTTAAACTCTATGCAGTCTATCAAGCTAATTTTGCCGTCATTGCCGATGTAAATATGTTCTAGGCGCAAATCTCCATGCCCATCTTTAACGAAACCTCCAGTATATCTGCGATTAAACAGGTCTTTATTAGCGGTTAAAAAGTCGTTTGTAGCTTTCTCAATATATCGCAGACGTTCATCAACAAGCTTTTCTCCCAGTTTAGGCTCAGTGTCAGCAATCTGCGAGAAGTTTTCCTTGCAATTAAATGTTATAGATTCATATATCGGCAACCCCTCTATCACATCTGGCGCAACGCTAGCTACCGATAGACGTCTCGCTACCTCTCCGCCGATACGTTTTAACTCTTCGCCAGTAGTGCTATCTATGCGAGTTGACAGAAATTTATCTTCCGCTACCCGCCGCATTTTCAATACATATTCTACTGCGGGCACGGTATTGGCAATAGGCACTAGAGCGTAAGCTCCGCCAGCAACAGGAACGAGCTTTAACACGTCAACATACACGTCATCGCTATAGCGTTCGTTAAGCTCCTTTTCTAGGATAGAATACGTTCTGCGCTGTTGTAGTGAGCGATAGTCTAAAAAGCCAAAATCAACAGGTTTCTTGATTTTATAGACAAACTCATCTTGCATCAGCACGACCGATGCATGCGTTTGGCGCACCTCGCCATCGCCAACGATACCTTTTAACAATACTAGGCTATTCTCCCAGCTCTCTATATCCACTTTATATACTCCTTAGTCTAAATTTATTTTCTTTCCCCCGCAAGGCGGGGAAAATACTTTCTAGTCTCAACGATACGGCTTAAATGTTTTAGTCATCCAATTTTTAGCCTCGTCCGCAATCTCTTTGCGCGATTTATACGCAGTCTTTATGCGACTGGCTATTGTAATTGTAATTTCAGCACTTTTCATCTCTTTATAAACATTTGCTATATGCGGCAAAAACGGCATATCTCCATAACAACAAATTTTATCTCTATTTGCCAAAGTAATAGGTTCGCCGTTATATCTGTCATAGTGTATGCAAATCGGCAACACGTCCCCGTCCGCTAGAATTGCCGCATTTATAAATGAAGCGTGGAAAGGCATAATCCTATCGCCACTGTAAGTGTGCCCCTCTGGAAACAACGTTATCATATTGCCGTCTTTCAGCATAGTGGCAAATCGTTCCATCTCTTGGCGCACATGCGCAATAGTAGTATTATCCACAAACAACGTCCCGCCACACTCAGCTAAAGTACCTATTACTGGCTCACGCTGAATGCCTATATGCGATAGAAAAAGTGTCGGTCGTATTGAGGAGATAAAAAGTATGTCAATATAAGATTGGTGGTTGGCAAGCAACAAGCAGGGTGCTCCATCAGTGAGACAAGCGATGTCCCCAACAACATTAATCTTAACATTAAAGAGTTTCATCATCCTAACTGATGCAATATGCGTCAGAGCAGCCAGTTTTGCTCCGCGCTTTGCGGGATTGCCCCGATAGACAAGGCGTGCGGTATATGCGCCGACTAAGAATAATCCCAACACGCCGATAAATCTGATAAACTTCATGGGCAGGACTCCACAGATACCTTTTCGGATTCGCGCCCGCCACGCACACTGGATAAACTGAAACTGACACACTCGTTAGGGGGAGGATTCAGGCTAATAATGCTTGCAGTGGTGTTTATAACCCTGTCTTTAGTATATATGCGGTATGTAGTGCCCGTTCCAGCCACTCTGTCCCAGCTGACAGTTGTTCTAACTTTGTTGCGTAGCACGCGAATGTTTTG
Organism: Candidatus Termitispirillum reticulitermitis; assembly: GCF_054655775.1. NCBI lineage: Bacteria > Pseudomonadati > Deferribacterota > Deferribacteres > Deferribacterales > Termitispirillaceae (SeqCode) > Termitispirillum (SeqCode) > Candidatus Termitispirillum reticulitermitis. Next base: position 3,431 of record NZ_BAAIHG010000051.1, read on the forward strand.
TGGTGGGAGCACCAACGTTCGCAAGTCGCGGGCGATAGTCGCCGACCAAGCGACACCAGCGGTATCGCTATCAGAATATGGGACGGCTACAAGCAGTATATTCGCAACATTCGGCAGCACAAAACATCTATTGGTTTCAGAATATTTGCCCGCAAGTTGCCCATTTATAGTGATATTTACATATTTGCTATAAATGCTCGCATCTACCGATACGCATATCTGTTTGTCTGTTAGCTCATATTGAACACCGTTCACCTTGACTGTTCCGCTAAAGACAACATTGTATAAGCTCTCTTCTGAATAGACGTTATATCGTGCATCAAAGTTCCTGCACCTATAAACATACCTAACACCACTTTGGACATCGCTATCTACAAACTCACCACCCGCAGCAATCTTCGCAAGCGATTTATACCACGATAAAGAACTGCCCTCCCCCCTGTAGCTGGCACGTTCGCACACAGAAATATTTGAAGATGGGTTTGCCAAGTGAACGCCGTCTGGGGCTATTGATAAGTGCATAGCAGGTGGAGCCACCTTAATATTGCTCTTAGGTAGCGGAGGCAACTTATGCCCACAGGAAACGGGCGATAAAGCGACTATAGCAACTAAAACAGCACAAAAATTACGGTTGCGCACCTGTCACACCTTGCCTATCAGAGAGTTCAGGTTTATCAGCAACGAGCTTGTGTATGATACAATAAGCTGCAACATCCACGGGAACAGCAATGTAACGCTGATTATTATAGCAAGTATTTTAGGTATGAAAGATAGCGTCTGTTCCTGTATCTGCGTTACAGCCTGAAATATGCTGACGATAAGCCCTACAACAAGCCCAAACATCAGCATAGGCATAGCAATGACGACAGCAGTCTGCAAAGCGTCAGAAACAAGGGATATTACAATATCAGCATCCATCCGCTTATCTTACAACAGGTGGCATAATATTGCAAGCTAGCGTTTTTTAGCTGTTTTTATAATATCCTTCACGTAGTCAACGGCATAGCTCTCAGTTGCAATGAGCATCAAGTCGCCCTTCACAACTACAGAATTGGGTGCGGGGTATGGCTTGATGTGCTCTATCTCCGGCGCAAGTGTTAGCAGTGCATCCACACACGCTGGTTTATTTTGAGAACGCACCTCTCCATTGCCGTAATCGCCGTAGAAACAAGTATCGTTGATAAAATAATTCGCACTATAAAATGCCAAGCTATGTATTCCATTAGGGGAGTAGCTATCCTTTGCCATCACATCATCTTCAGCTATAATAGCCGGTCTCGGATATTGATTGTCAACGCCGTAGTAATAGTAGCGATGTGATGGCATATTGCCTAAAAGCACAACAGTATATCCCTTGCCCTGCTCATAGTTAGCAGAACTTTCTATACGGGTAAGCATTCTATTCCAGAGCATTTGTTCAGACTCAAAACCTTGCTTCCACACATTTTGCGACCAGAAATCTTGAATAATAAATACCTTTAAGATAATAGCGGTAAGAACTATAGCAATATTCCTAAGTGCTAGACTATTCTGGACGAATATGAGCGCAATAGGCAGGACAAACAGGTACCTTATGCCGAAGAAATCTACCCTGCTCTGAGTGATTGTAATGGTGTTAGTCATGAATGTCTCTATCCCAGGACCAGCGATAGCCGTAAACCGGCTGAATACTATAGCCGATATTATAGATAGCAAAACAAGTAGCGAACGTCTCCACCCATAAGCAAAAAACACCCTAACAACAACACAAATGAGCATTACACACACTAGTCTAGCAGTGATACTTGGAAGAAACACCCCCTCATAGTGCCAAAGGTTGACAATATGACTGAACACATAGAACAACGTAGATAACATTTGGCTAGGGGTTGCCATTATAGTCCTTGCATTTGCTATATGAGTGAGCACAACAATAGCTTTAGACACTATTAAAAACATAGCAACGGAAACAACTATACCAACGACAGATAAACGTTTATTGTAAATATAGTCTATAACACCGTCATCTATGCCCAAGAGCAAGTCTATCGCTATGCGCCCAAAGACCATAATTGCCATTATATCTATCGTTGATTGATGTGTCCCTAACGCAAGTGTGGTTATTAGGATAGCGACAATGAAGTAGCTGGTTTTAGCAGAGGTGCTACGTTTAGTATCCGCCTTATCAAACAAAATAAGTCCCAACGTGGCAAGTAGCGGTGCCCAGCAAGCACCAACTTCAGAGAAACGAAACCATAGCCACGACATTATAAAGGGCGATAACACCAGCGGCAAGCCGAATATTGAATACGCAAATAGCGTTTTATGCAGTTTCCAATATACTGCTAGCGCAACAGGAGCAATAGCTAAACCCGCAAAAGCAAGCATATTTGTTATAATAGGCAGGATTCTGTTGTCTAAAAAGAACTGCGGCACTAGATACAGTGCCCATCTGCCTAGTTCAATATCGTGCCCGTGAGTGATTGGCTGTCCCAAGATAGCATTCCAGTCGTGATGTCCGAACGTATTATAAATAGTATGGTAGCTGAAAGCAACATTTATCGCTATAAACAGCAAAAGAAATGACTTGATATAAAGAGAGGGCGTATTCTGCCAGAGTTTCTGAATAGCACTCTGCAAATCAAACCCGCCGATACTGCGCGAAACTACAGCACCAATAGCTGCTCTGGCAACAGGCACGTATTTGCCAAAAAAATAAACAACAAGTGTGGCAAGGATAAAGACTGCTATATATTTATGAATATTTTGAACCAAAAAATGCCAGTAATACACGGCAGATACGTGTCTGCGGTATTTAATATCTAGTTTTAGTTTGTCGCCGTCTTTTACATTGACGACATATTTCAGCGGAGCATCTGCCTCTGCTCGTTGAGAGCCACTAATAAACTGTCTGTCATCAATGGCAAAGCTAGCGTAGTCCATTGATAACCCCTTAACATGCCCCCCCCCCTTGTGAGCTACAAGTGGCGCATTCAACACAAAGGCTAACTGCCCACTCCCAGCTACTTCAGCTAAAATGTTCGGTATAGGTGAACGCCAGCTGCGATAAGTGTTTAATGATATAAAAGCATCATTTTCCGAATGCTTGCTGACTACCACAGGGACACGGGTCGGGCGATACGCCCTAACCATAGTGGCATTGCCAGATTCCGTTATAACATCAATCTGCAAACGACTTTGAGAATAGCCCCAATGAGAATGCCCCACGTAGCAAAGTAGTGTAACGACAAGTGCTATTAGTATAGTGCTACTTTTGCTTTTCATACCACAGCTTCATTATTGGAGGCTGAAAGCCCTGATATATCGTTTTGTAGCTCTTTTAGCTTGGCAAGTGAAAGATCTGTGCCCTTTGATATGGTGTCAAGAGGCATCCCAAGTGCTAAAAAGTTCCTAGCAGTTTCAAGGGACTTTGTTCGCTCGCCCTCCTGCATACCTATTAGCATACCCTCGTCAAACGCCTCTTCACGCCATACCCTTTTAGCTACGTTAATGTCAAACTCTGATGTCAACATACCCATATTCATTACCTCCCGCGAGTGTCTATATAAAAAGTCTTTCAATATACCCCGCTCCATTGCACCAGCTAAAGCTACCTTATCCTCGCTATCTATCCCCTTTGTCTCCTGCCTAACTACCTCTACAAACTCCGCATAGTCCCCAAGCGTTCCGCTTGCTTGCAAAACCTGCCTGTTATGTCCCTTATTAACATTCAACACTCTCGCTTCTAACTCTAAAAAGTTATGCACGTCTTTATGTGTTTCGTCTTTTGCAAACATCTCAGATAGCTTTATATAATAGTCATCTGCTTTTAATGGGTTCACTCCATTATATAACACTATAAACTCTGGACGGGGTATTGTCAACCTGTTTCTCTTATATACAGCCTCGTCATCTACTATACCCTCATATAAACGAGCTATATATTCTAAAAACCTTAATGGCATATTATCGTTTATAGTTGATTGATGTTCCATTAAAACAACTAGCTTATCCCCTATAGTAAATGATATATCGTTTCGTCTGCCCATAAACAAAACATTCTCTAGGGTGTTTATTATAATGCCATCTGACAACGTATAGGTAACACCATCAATGGCATTATATAGCTCAATGAGCTTCTCTTTATCAGAGAATAGCTTGGTAAATACGCTATCCTTATACTCTCTGTTGGTATCAGTATCTGACATAGACCGACAATATAATAAAAACAAGAGATAGTCAAGTTTTTCATTTTAACTTGTGCAATTACACAAACATATTTTGTGTTGACTATTTTAATAAAATGATTATAATCGTCCAATGAATTATTCTGCTAGACGAAGCCCCTTGCTGGATAGTAGCATACCGCTTGAACCAAAACGTGTACGTTGCACCAGCAACTCCAAGTCCTCATTCTATGGTAATGTATGAAACTCATCACCATATTGGTCCCCTGCTATAATGAGGAGCAGGCAGTTCGCCTGTTCCATAAACGGCTCTGTGCTACAATCAACACCCTTTCTGCTAGTTATGATTTTGAAATCTTATTTATAAACGATGGCAGCATTGATGAGACGGCAAACATCATTAGAGAGCTGCAAGCCACAGATAACAGAGTGGCTTACGTGAGCCTATCCCGCAACTTCGGCAAGGAGGTAGCATTGTTGGCGGGCTTTGACTACGCCAAAGGCGATGCGGTTGTCACTATTGACGCAGACTTGCAACACCCGCCAGAGATAATCCCCGATATGCTAAAATTATGGGAATCTGGCTATGCGGATGTCTATGCTGAGCGCATATCTAGGGATACAGATAGTTTTTTTAGAAAAATTGCAACTGTTTTATACTATAAAGTGCTAAAGAATATCGCAGATGAGCCGTTAGATATGGGGAGTTATGACTTTAGATTGCTTGATAGACGTTGCATAAACGCATTGTGTGAGCTACGTGAGTTATGTCGCTATACCAAAGGTCTTTTCAGCTGGATAGGTTATAGGAAAATATCAATTCCTTATGAAGTTGCACCGCGTGTCGCTGGTGAGGCCAGTTATACATTGATTAAACGAGTCCACCTTGCCATTGACGGCGTTTTATCAAGCTCTATATTGCCTCTGCGTGTGGCTTCCTTTTGTGGAGTGGCAATATCTATGTTCGCTTTCATATATCTTGTAATAACTCTGATAACGACCCTAGTTTATGGCAATCCTACTGCTGGCTGGACATCAACATTGGTTATTATTTTGTTTGGTTCAAGCCTAGTTTAGATTGACTTAAAGTTGATATAAGCTATGGTGTTATTATGGGAAACAAGTATTTGAAGCGTGCCCACATTTCGGAAGAGAAGTTTAGGGAGATATTGAAGTTGTTTGTTG
>NZ_BAAIHG010000052.1:0-8749 GCF_054655775.1 Candidatus Termitispirillum reticulitermitis
GCGTAAAAATCAGCGAAGTTAATGGTGTGGTAACAGTTGAGGGACCGAAAGGTAAGCTCACTAGGACGCTCAACCCTATTATGAATATAAAAGTTGATGGTAGCGTAGTTGCGGTGAATCGTCCGGATGATAGCTTAAAAGCTGTTAGTCTGCATGGATTGACGCGCACGTTAGTCAATAATATGGTAGTAGGTGTGACAACTGGTTTTACCAAGTCGCTTGAGATAGTAGGGATTGGCTATAGGGTAGCCCTGAAAGGCAAGGCACTTGATTTTAATCTGGGTCGTTCACATCCTGTTGTGTTTAATCCACCAGCGGGGATAGATTTTGCCGTTGAGGGAACGCAGAAGATTACCGTTAAAGGGATAGACAAGGAGCTTGTGGGGCAGGTAGCTGCCAATATTCGCGGGCTTCGCAAACCTGAACCTTATAAAGGCAAGGGTGTGCGTTATGCGGGCGAGCATATAGCGTTGAAAGCTGGCAAGACAGGTAAGAAATAGAGGAACGTATGAACATTAAAGATAAGCATATTAGTCGCGAACGCCGTCACCTTAGGCTGAGGAAGAGAGTATTAGGTTCTCAGGAACGTCCACGCTTAGCTGTGTATAAGAGCAACCACTACTTATATGCTCAGGTGATAGATGATGTTGCGGGGACGACAATCGCATCAGCAAGTTCTTTGGAGAAGGAGCTGAGGGCGAAGTTTAAGGGCAATGCCAATAAAGATGTGGCAGCTAGCGTTGGCAAGCTTGTTGGGGAGCGGGCTAAGGCTAAAGGGGTAAAGAGCGTTGTCTTTGATAGGGGTGGCTTCATCTATCATGGCAGGGTCAGGTCGCTTGCTGAAGCGGCTCGCGAAAGCGGATTAGAGTTTTAGGAGGGTGCAAAGTTGATAGGCGAAGAATAACAGCTTGCGGATAAGGTAGTCCATATAGGAAGGGTCACAAAGGTTGTGAAAGGCGGGCGCGTGTTTAAGTTCACTGCGCTGGTCGTTGTAGGCAATCGCGATGGAATGGTGGGGATAGGCCATGGCAAGGCGCGTGAAGTGCCTGATGCTATAAAGAAAGCACTTGAAACCGCCCGCAAGAATTTGTGTTCTATACCCGTCAACAAGGGGACGCTCCCGCATGCAGTGATAGGCAGATTTGGTGCAAGTGAGATTATAATGAAACCAGCAGCACCGGGAACAGGCATAATCGCTGGCGGTGCAATACGTTCGCTATTTGAACTGGCGGGGCTACAAAATATACTTGCTAAATCTGTCCGTAGTCGCAATCCGTTTAATTCGCTGTATGCTGCTATGAACGGCTTTGACCAGATACGCACTGTTAGTCAGGTGGCAAATGCGCGTGACAAGGACATATCTAGTCTCGTGCAACATAGGTAACATTTAAGGAGAGGTTTCAATGCTGAAACATGAATTAAAGCCTGCAAAAGGCGCGAATAAAGGCAGAAAGAGGCTCGGCAGAGGCACAGGTAGTGGGCTTGGCACAACTGCGGGCAAGGGGCATAAAGGGCAACGTGCACGTGCAGGTGGTGGTGGTGGGTCTAAAGCTGGGTTTGAGGGCGGGCAGATGTCTATGGTGCGGCGCACCCCGAAACGCGGTTTCAGCAACGCACGTTTTGAGACTGTCTATGAAGTAGTGAATTTAGCTCTTGTAGATGCTCGCTTTGAGTCTGGCGATGAAGTAAATGCCGAAACGCTTAAAGCTGCTAGGCTGATACACGGCAACAAGGATGGCGTTAAAATTCTTGCTACTGGGGAGATAACTAAGAAATTATCGTTCACCGTTGATAAAATATCGGAAGTTGCTAGCAAGAAGATAGAAGTAGCTGGTGGCAGTGTGACATTGCTCCCGCCGTTTGTTCATAACGAGGACGTAGCTAAACGCAGGGCGGCTAAAGAGGCGAGCAAAGCTAAGAAAAGGGCTATTGTTGCCGCTAGCAAGGCTGGTAGCAATAAACCTAAAGACAAGAAAGCAGACGAGGATAATGGCGAGAGTAAGGGCAAGAGTGAAAGTAAGAGTAAGGATAAAAAATAGATTTAATTTATGTTGAATAAGATACAGGAGATTTTCTCCGTCCCCGAATTGCGCAAAAAGCTCATAATGACGCTTTTGCTCTTGGCTGTGTTCAGGCTTGGTGCTCACGTGCCTACGCCGGGGATAGATGGGGACGCCTTGGCAAACTTCTTTGCGCGCGCCAGTGGCGGGTTGTTCGGTTTCTTTGATATGTTCACTGGTGGTGCATTACAGCGGTTGACTGTGTTTGGGCTTGGGGTAATGCCATATATATCGGCATCTATTATATTGGAGCTTTTGACTGTGGTTCTGCCACACCTCGCCGAGCTGAAAAAGCGTGGCACTGAGGGGCGGGAGAAGTTACTAGATACACTCGTTATTTGACAGTTTTTATAAGTATGTTTCAGGGGTTCGGCATTGCGATGGGCATTGAGACTATGACAGCTCCTGATGGCATGCCACTGGTGGTAGCGCATGGCGGGTTGTCGTTTAGGCTGACTACTGCACTGACGCTTACGACTGGCACTATATTTTTAATGTGGCTGGGCGAAAAGATTACGACTTTCGGCGTGGGAAATGGCATGTCGCTCATAATAATGGCGGGCATTATTGCTGGGACCCCATCGGCTATAACTAAAACGTTTTCGTTGATGAAGTCAGGGGAGATGCAGATTATTCCTTTGATTGTTGCCTGTGCTTTAATGGCGGTGGCGTTGGTTGCGATAGTGTTTATGGAGACGTCTCAGCGGCGTGTTCCTATACAATACGTTAGAAAAGCGTCTATTGGGGCTGGGAGCAAGGGTGGGGCATCGTATCTGCCGTTGAAGTTGAACCCTGCGGGCGTTATACCGATAATATTTGCCTCTACTATAGTGACGCTGTTCCCCACTATAGCGACCTTTTCTACTGCACCTGCTATACAGCGGCTTGCGCAGTTTTTTTCGCCATCGGGGTGGTTTTACTACTTGCTGGAACTTGTATTTATAGTGTTTTTTACGTATTTTTATACCTCTATTATATTCAATCCGAAGGATATAGCGGAGAATATACAAAAATCAGGTGGCGTAGTGCCGGGCAAACGACCGGGTGAAGCTACAGCTGACTATATAGACTATGTGCTTTCAAGGCTTACCTTTGTGGGCGCAGCGTATTTGGCAATTGTGGCAGTAATGCCACAGGTGATTATACAGCTATTCCGTATGCCCTTTTATTTCGGTGGCACTAGTGTGCTGATTGTAGTAGGGGTGGGGCTTGATATGATGCAGAAGATTGAATCGCACCTTATAGCGAATAACTATTCAGGGTTTTTAAGCAAAGGGCGCATGCGCGGGAGGTATTAGGGTATGTTTGACAGGCGTAATGTTTTATTGCTAGGTGCTCCTGCATCAGGCAAGGGGACGCAATCTGCATATATTATTAGAGATTTCGGTTTAGCTCAGCTATCAACGGGTGATATGTTGCGAGAAGCTGTTCGCAGTGGGACAGAGTTGGGCAAACAGGCTAAGAAATATATGGACGAAGGGCAGCTGGTGACAGACAGTGTTATAATAGACCTGATAAGTGAAGCATTGAAACGTCCGGAATGCGCGAAGGGTGCGATATTTGATGGGTTTCCGCGCACTGTTGTTCAAGCGGAAGAACTTGATACTATGCTAAAAAAGCACAGCACAAGCCTGACGCATATTGTAAATATTGAAGTGCCTGATGAAGTTTTAATAGAGCGTGCTGCAGGGCGTAGGTCTTGTTCTAAATGTGGCAAAGTGTTCCATATATCGTTTAATCCGCCGAGTGTTGCGGGTGTGTGCGATAAATGTGGCGGAGAGCTTATTCAACGTGATGATGATAATGAGGCTACTATGGCAAAACGCTTAAAGATATTTCATGATACTACAGAGAAATTGCTGACGTATTATGAGCGCGGGACTAATCTGTTGACTATAGACGGCATGGCACCTGCAGATGAAATATATATAGGCAAGCTCAAGGTATTTTTGAATGATATACCTCAAAAGCAACAGTGAAATAGCCTTAATACGTGAGAACGGTAAGATACTCGTAGAGGTCTTTGAAAAACTTGATAGTTTTATAAGGGCGGGTATTTCTACAAAAGATATTGACAAGTTGGTTGAAAATGTTATAACATCGCACTCTGCATTACCTTCTTTTAAGGGGTATAGGGGGTTTCCCGCCTCTGCGTGTGTGTCGGTGAACTGTGAGGTAGTGCATGGCATTCCAAGCAGTGATAGGGTATTGAAAGATGGTGACATTGTTAGCGTTGATATAGGTGCGTTTAGGAACGGGTTTCACTCTGATGCTGCGCGGACTTATGCAGTAGGGGAGGTTAGCGACATCGCTAAAAAGTTGATAGACGTGACAGAGCGTTCATTCTTTGAGGGTGCAGAGTGTGCGAAGATTGGCGGACGGGTAGCTGATATATCTGCGGCTGTGCAGGGCTACGTTGAAGCTAATGGTTTTGGTATTGTAAGGGATATGCAAGGGCATGGCTTGGGGCGTTCACTGCATGAAGCTCCGAATGTGCCTAACTATGTTGAAAAAGGTTTTGGTGTGAAGCTGACGCCTAAGATAAAGAAAGGATTGGTGCTTGCTATAGAGCCTATGGTGTCAGAGGGTGATTGGCGCATTAAGACGCTTTCAAATGGCTGGACGACTGTGACGTGTGATGGGAAGCTGGCGGCTCATTATGAGAACACCATAGCGGTGACGGATAACGGCGTAGCGATACTTACGCTTGATTGAATTAATTATGATAGGGGTTTATGGGGAATAAGGGAGATGTGATTGAGGCGAACGGCGTCGTAAAAGAAGCCCTGCCAAACGCTAAATTTTTAGTGGAGTTGCCGAATGAGCATGTCGTTACGGCGCATCTATCGGGCAAGATGAGGATGAATTTTATTCGTATATTGCCTGGTGATAAAGTTACGGTGGAGATGTCGCCCTATGATTTATCGCGGGGCAGGATAACATACAGGCATAAGTAGTGCGATAGCGTTGAGGAGATGTGTTATGAAAGTAAGAGCTAGTGTAAAGCCTATTTGCAGTAAGTGCAAGATTGTGAAACGCAAGGGTGTGGTTCGCGTAATCTGCGAGAACCCTCGTCACAAGCAACGGCAAGGATAAGGGGGTAGCGAAGTGGCTCGTATAGCAGGTGTTGATATACCTAATAACAAGAGGATTGAGATAGGGCTTACCTATATATTCGGCGTAGGGCGTTCTACCGCTAAGGTGATACTTGAAAAGACGAGTATCCCTGCGGATAAGCGCGTAGGCGAGCTTACGGAGCAGGAAGTATCTGAAATCCGTAAATATCTTGACACGGAGGTAAAGACTGAAGGCGAGCTCCGTAAGGAAGTTGGGCTTAATATAAAGCGTCTTATGGAAATCAACTGTTACAGGGGGTTGCGTCATAAGAACAATCTGCCGTGTCGTGGGCAGAAGACGCGGAGCAATGCTAGGACGAGGCGCGGACTTGCAGGCAAGCGTGGCATAAAGAAGAAATAGGGAGGCTTATAGATGGCTGGTTCAAAGAGAGGCGGTAAAAGGGAAAAGAAGAGTGTTCCTAAAGGGATAGCGCATATAAGTGCCACCTTTAACAATACTCACGTGACTTTCTCGGACGTAAAGGGTAACGTTATATGTTGGGGCACAGGCGGAACGCAGGCGTTCAAGAACTCTCGTAAATCTACGCCGTTTGCGGCGCAGCTTGTGGCTGAGGCTGCATCTAAGAAGGCTATGGAAGCTGGTATGCGTGAGGTTGAAGTCAACCTTAATGGACCTGGCTCTGGGCGTGAGAGTGCTGTTAGGGCTATACAGCAGGCGGGAATAAAGATAACGCTTATACGTGATATTACGCCTATCCCTCACAATGGCTGTCGCCCGCGCAAGAAGCGTCGTATATAGTATCGTTGTTTATTTGAGCTAAGGAGGCGTATTTTGGCTAGATACACAGGACCTAGTTGCAAACTTTGCAGGCGGGAAGGTTCAAAATTATATCTTAAGGGCACGCGTTGCTACACTGAGAAGTGTGGGCTTGATAAGAAAGCCTATGCACCGGGGCAACATGGCAAGAATCAGAAAAAGGTTTCTGACTATGGCGTTCAGCTACGTGAGAAGCAGAAGATGAAACGTTTATACGGGGTGTTGGAGGGGCAGTTCCGCAAGTATTTTGAGCGGGCTACGCGTTCAGCTGGCATTACCGGTGAGATATTGATACAATTGCTTGAACGCAGGCTTGATAATGTGCTGTATCGTTCGGGGTTTGCTACCAGTCGTAAAGAGGCGCGTCAATTAGTGCGCCATGACCATGTTCTGGTGGATGGCAAGAAAGTAAATATCCCGTCTTATTCTATAAAATCGGGACAGGTAGTGCGCATAGCTGATGCTAGTAAGAAGCTCCAGCGCATATCTGATGCGATAGAGGGTGCTGACGGACGCGGGGTGACACCTGAATGGCTACTTGTGAGTAAGGATAACTTTGAGGCAAATGTTAGCAGATTGCCAGAGCGTTCCGACGTTGGCTATGATATGCAGGAGTCGCTAATAGTAGAATTGTATTCTAAGTAATAGATTGCCTTATCGGAGATTATAGTAATGATAATGAATTTTAATAGCTTGATAAAACCGAAGTCTGTAGAGGCTGTCAAGGGTGCGCAAAAGGTGCGGGAGCTAGATAAGAGCACAGGCAGGACTATTGTGGTGTATGACCAGTTTGTGGTGGAGCCGTTGCCGAAAGGGTTTGGCACTACTATCGGCAACTCGCTACGGCGTATGCTTATATCCTCTGTTGAAGGGTCTGCCATTGTGGGCTTCAAGATGAATGGCGTTAAGCACGAATTTGACGTAGTGTCGGGCATAGCAGAGGATGTTGTCAACATATCGTTGAACTTGAAGATGGTAGAGCTGAAGTCGTCATCTGCCGAGCGCAGGCGTGTTCGCATTAAGAAGCGTAAGGATAAAGGGCAACAGTATGTTGTTGTTACGGCGGCTGATATTACTGGCGATGTTGAGGTGTTGAACCCTAGCCAGCATATACTTACTATCACTGGTGATGGCACTGAAGTGGATATGGAGTTATATGTTGAGCGTGGGGTGGGTTATGTGCCGGTGGAAGAGCAAGAAGGCAAGTTTGATGATGTAGAGGTGGTGCAGGTTGATGCTGTATTTACACCTATAAAGCGTGTAAATTATAGTGTGGGTGAGGCTCGTTTTGAGCAACGCACCGACTATGATAAGCTGACTATAGAGGTGGAAACCGATGGCTCTGTTACGCCGCGTGATGCGATTGCTTTTGCGGCTAAGATAGTGAAAGACTACTTGTCTTTCTTTATCAACTTTGAGGAGCAGAAAGTTGTTTCAGCGTCTTTGTCTGCGCAAGCTGGCGACAATATTGAAACATTGCTTACTAAAGACCTTGAGGAGCTGGAGCTATCCGTGCGTGCATCAAATTGCTTGAAGAATGCTGGCTTGAAGAAGCTGTGGGAGCTGTGCAGTAGGAGCGAGGCGGATATGTTGAGGACTAAGAATTTTGGCAGGAAGTCGCTTGATGAAATCAAGGTTGTGCTTGCTGGGATGAACTTGGGGCTTGATATGGATTTGACTAAATATGGCTATAAGTCTAGTGGTGAAGAGGGGTAAAGGTTATGCGTCACGGCAAGAGCGGCAAAACATTAGGGATGGGCACTGCCCACAGGATAGCGGTGTTGCGTAATATGGCAATATCGTTGGTGGAGCATGGCAGGATAGAGACTACTCTTTTGAGGGCTAAGGCACTCAGGGGCTTTATAGAGCCACTTATCACGGTGGGTAAAAAGAATGAGCTTTCTTCAATTCGCCATGTGATGAAGAAGTTGCCTAACAAGCTCTGTGTAAGGAAGATATTTGGGGAGCTTTCTCCCAGCTTTGTGGAGCGTCCGGGCGGATATACGCGCATATTGAAAACGCGCCGTCGTGTAGGCGACAATGCGCTTATGGCTATTATAGAGTTTGTAAAGTAGTTTTTTTGCTATGATAGAGGCGTTCGTTTGGGTGATTAGCTCAGCTTGGTAGAGCAGCTGACTCTTAATCAGCGGGTCGTGGGTTCAAGCCCCTCATCACCCATCATACCCTCTTTTATGCAGGGTTTTGTGCATGTTTTTGCGCCCGGTTGTCCAGCAAGGACAACATATATTGGAGAGCTTATATTCTTTTTGCATATTCCTTATACCTTTCCACTAATACAGTGTTGATATATTTCTCTACTTCTGGTTTATAGCTTTTGTTTAGCAGTTCGTAATACTCCATTAACTCCTCGCCTAGCCTTTCCGCCTCTTGTAAATCGCCCCTGTCCTTTGTGGCTCGCCTTAAACGGGCTGTAATGCCTAGCATACCCGTTATATTACTTCTAGCCATTTCTGCATCCATATACGCCTCTGCGTTTAGGTCTGCCTCTGTCTTTGTGGGTTCGTTTTTTACTGGTTCTACATAATCGTTGTCGTCCACTGCTAGTGCCGTGTTTCCTGTAACTCTATTATTCATAAATCACCTCGTCCCGTATTGTGCCATATCCCTACTTATAGCGTCAACAATATTTTAGCCGTTTTTAGTTGTTTTTCTTTTTTCGGAGTGTCAAACTCTATTTTTACTCCATATCGTCCGCCGTCTCGGTGTTCCATTGCTCCGTTTGCGGGGTATTTCTTACCCGCCTGCTTTTCCAGTGTTCGGGTTCACTACCTCGC